>JBDTOA010000180.1:0-4417 GCA_039933475.1 Dermatophilaceae bacterium | reverse complement strand
CGTCGCGACGGCCTGGAGACCATCGAGGCGATCCGCGAGATCAAGCGTCGCTACCCGGACGTCCAGACCACCTTGGGCGTCTCCAACGTCTCGTTCGGCCTCAAGCCAGCCGTCCGGGTGGTCCTCAACTCGGTGTTCCTGCACGAGTGCGTCAAGGCCGGCCTGGACTCGGCAATCGTGCACGCCGCCAGGATCGTGCCGATCGCCCGAATCCCGCAGGAGCAACGCCAGGTGGCCCTCGACCTCGTCTATGACAAGCGGGTCTGGGCCGGGGAGCCGGGGGAGAGCGAGCTCACCTACGACCCGCTGAGCCGACTGCTCGAGCTGTTCGAGGGCGTGGACTCCGCCTCCCTGAAGGAGGCTCGTGCCGACGAGTTCGCTGCTCTGCCACTGGAGGAGAGACTGGGACGGCGGATCATCGACGGTGAGCGCCAGGGCCTGGAGGGTGACCTGCAGGCGGCCCTCGACAAGGGTCACAGTGCCCTCGACATCATCAACGACCACCTGCTGGGTGGTATGCGGACGGTCGGAGAGCTGTTCGGTAAGGGCGAGATGCAGCTGCCCTTCGTCCTGCAGTCCGCGGAGGTCATGAAGGCTGCCGTGGCCTATCTCGAGCCGTTCATCGAGGGCAACGCGGACGGCTCCGCGCGTGAGGCCAAGGCCCGCATCGTGCTGGCCACGGTCAGGGGAGACGTCCACGACATCGGCAAGAACCTGGTGGACATCATCTTGTCGAACAACGGCTTCGACGTCGTCAACATGGGCATCAAGCAACCGATCTCCGAGATCATTCGCGTCGCCGAGGAACATGATGCTGACGCCATCGGGATGAGCGGACTTCTGGTGAAGTCAACCGTGGTCATGAAGGAGAACCTCGAAGAGCTCAACTCACGTGGGTTCTCAGCCCGCTGGCCGGTGCTTCTGGGTGGCGCCGCACTGACGCGTGCCTATGTTGAGAACGACCTCGCCGAGGTCTACCAAGGCGAAGTCCGATACGCCAGAGACGCTTTCGAGGGTCTGCGCCTGATGGATGCAGTGGCGGCCGCGCGCGCCAATCCCGACCTGAGCGTCGCGGACACCTTGCCAGAGCTACGCAAACGCCGGGTTCGCGCCGTGGTGGCCGAGGCCGATGATGGCGCCCCGCCCGACACGACCCGCTCGGACGTCGCCCAGGACAACAGCATCCCGACGCCGCCGTTCTGGGGTAGTCGCGTGGTCAAGGGAATCGCGTTGGCCGACTACGCGTCATACCTGGACGAACGGGCGACCTTCCTGGGGCAGTGGGGTCTGAAGGGCACACGCGGCGAGTCGGGTGCGTCCTACGACGACCTGGTCGAGACTGAGGGCCGCCCGAGGCTGCGGATGTGGCTGGACCGGATCAAGACGGACAGCCTGCTCGAGGCAGCCGTTGTCTACGGCTACTTTCCTTGCTACAGCGAGGGGAACGAGCTCGTGGTCCTTCATCACGAGAACGGCTCCGACGCAACAAGGTTCGGTGACGAACGAGCCCGGTTCTCCTTCCCGCGCCAGCGTCGGGACCGTCGTCTCTGCCTGGCAGACTTCTTCAAGAGCCGAGAGCGTTACGAGTCGGACGGCGAGCCTGACGTGATCGGCTTCCAGCTGGTGACGATGGGCTCGCGAGTGGCAGAGGCAACCGCTGAGCTGTTCGAGCAGAACAGCTATCGCGACTACCTCGAGCTGCACGGTCTCTCGGTTCAGCTGACCGAGGCACTGGCCGAGATGTGGCACGCACGGGTGCGCGAGGAGCTAGGTTTCGGCGCCGACGACAACGGTGAGCTCAGCGCGATCCTGCGCCAGGGCTATCGCGGGTCTCGCTACTCGTTCGGCTACCCGGCCTGCCCGGAGCTTGAGGACCGTGCGCTGCTGGTGGAGCTGCTCGACCCGTCGAGGATCGGTGTCACGCTCTCCGACGAGCTCCAGCTGCACCCCGAGCAGTCCACCGACGCCATGACCGTGCACCACCCGGAGGCCAAGTATTTCAACGCAACCTAGCCCTTGTTGCGACCCGGCCATCGGCCCGGTGGCCGCTGAGCGAACTGAGCGTGAAGCCAGGTGACAGCGACACAGCGTGACCTTGGTCGCCCCGTGACGGATGCCCTCCCGGCCGCCGTTCTCTGGGACATGGACGGCACCCTCGTCGACACCGAGCCCTACTGGATGGCCGCCGAGCACGCTCTGGTCGAAGAGCACGGCGGGGTGTGGACCGACGAGCACGCACGTCAGCTGGTCGGCAACGACCTGATGGTGTCGGCCGACTACATCCGCGCCAACTCACCGATCGAGCTGACTTCCGTCGAGGTCGTCCACGAGCTCCTGGCAAGGGTGGTCGCCAGCGTTCAGGAGCATGTGCCGTGGCGACCGGGTGCCCGTGAGCTGCTCGAAAGTCTTGTGGCACGAGGTGTTCCATGCGCGCTCGTGACGATGTCGTGGGAGTCTCTGGCCACCGCAGTGGTGAACAACCTGCCGGCCGGCAGCTTTGCGGCTGTCGTCACCGGAGACGTGGTCCAGCACGGCAAACCCCACCCGGAGCCTTATCAGCTGGCGGCTCGGATGCTGGGCGTCGACCTCGAGGCATGTATCGCGATCGAGGACTCGCCACCTGGCGTCGCATCGGCGGTGGCGGCCGGCATACCGACGATCGCAGTGCCACATCACGTCGAGGTGCCCGAAACCGATGGCGCTGTTCAGGTCTCGACTCTCGCCGGGCTTGCCCCGACCGACCTGCTGCCCCTCTTCCACCTGTGACCACAGCAGGACCGAGAGGTGTCTCGCAGCCCCGTCAAGGGAGCCTTCGAGCAGGGGCAAGAGCCACCTCTCGGTCCAGCGGGGTCTGACGTGCTGTTGTGGGTCGTGGCCTGTTGGCGATGACTGTGAGGTTTTGGTCGCCCTGACAGCCCAGACCCCACAGTCATCGCCAACGTCACGGCGGCTAGCGAGCCCTGGAGCCCCACGGGCTGGTGTTCGCGGCCGCTGCCAGGATCTCGGCCAGCTCGTCATGACCCTGAGACACCAGGCCCGCTGTGACGCGGACGTGTGCGCCCCCATCAGGAATGACCTCGAACGGCGATCCCGGGGTGACACCGACTCCCTGGCTGGCCAGCCGCACGATGGCAGCCGACTCGTCGTGGACAGGCACCCACAGGTTGAGGCCGTCGCCTTCGGCCACCTGGACGCCTCGCGAGGTCAGCCCGGCGACCAGCGCAGCACGGCGGCGGGTGTACTCGTCTCTGGCGCGGTCGACATCCGCGACTGCCGTGGGGTCGGTAAGCAGGTTCAGCAGGACCCGTTGAAGGACGCGGCTGCTCCAGCCCTGGCCCAGCTCCCTCCGGTGGATGACCTCGCGCAGGAGATCGCTGGGCCCGCCCATGGCAGCCAGGCGCAGGTCGGGTCCATGGGACTTCGAGAAGCTGCGGATGTGGATCACCTGGCCAGGAATCCACTGGCCCAGGCTGATCGGCGGGGTTGCGGCGACCGCACCGGCGGAGTCGTCCTCGATGACTGGCGTTCCGGTCCGGGCGAGGATCGTCGCCAGGTCCCGCGCCCGCCGTCGGGTCATGGACGCGCCGGTCGGGTTCTGCGCCCTCGGCTGCAGGAATACGGCCGAGATGTGGCCCCGCGACGTGAGTGCCTCGGTCAGGGACTCCGGGAGTAGTCCCGCCTCATCGAGGGGAACGCCCACCACCTCGACGCCGATGGACTCGAGCAGATCCAGAAGCGGGGGAAAGCACGGGTGTTCCACGATGACCACGTCGCCGAAGCGGAGCAGTGTTCGCGATACCAGGTCAAGTGCGTCCATGGCGCCGTCCACAACCATGAGCTCGTCGGTCGGGTAGGGCCATTGGGCCCTCAGGACGTCCAGCAGCCCAGGCAGGACCGGGTCGTCAAGGTAGCTGCCGGGGATGCCCGCTGTGTTGAGGTCGCCCAGGGCCGGGCCGAGGTCTGGCAGCAGCGCCGGGTCCGGGATACCCGTTGACAGGTCGAGGGCGAAGTCCAGCTGTCGTCCGAGGGCCCTGCGGTATCTCCCGGGAACGGGATCCCTCAGGTCGGCAATGGTCGTCCCGCGGCGCCCGTCAGTTCGAATCGCGCCCGAACGTGCCAGCAGCGCCCATCCGGCGCTGACCGTGGTGGGGGAGAGGCCGAGCGCCGTGGCCAGGACCCGGATCGGGGGAAGTCGCGATCCTGGGCGCAGCGCCCCATCTCGGACGGCGCTGCTCACGGCGCGGGCGAGACCTCGCGAGCTGAGCTCGTCGATGCGCTCCTCGATGGCCTCAAGTGTCGATTGCATGTTTGTAACGTAGCAATAGTCATATTGTGTGATCAATAGGTGACACGTATTCTGACGCCATGACTCAGGGCATCTCACCAGCACAGCCAGGTTCAGACATGGGGCGGAGCA
>JBDTOA010000179.1:0-4417 GCA_039933475.1 Dermatophilaceae bacterium | reverse complement strand
TCCCTCCCGCGCCTCCCACACGTCACTGACAACTGATGTGTGGGTGCCGACCGCGGTGACTACCCTTGACCCAGTGACGACCGCTTTGCGCCCTGGCCAGCTTCGGAAGAGGCCACCGGGACCTATGGACCCGCCATACCGGCTGTTGACGGTTGCACTGGTGGCCCTGGTCACCATCATTGCCTTCGAGGCCATGGCGATCTCCACCGCGATGCCTCGCGTCGCCCAGGACCTGAACGCCGTCCGGTCGTACGGGCTCGCGTTCTCCGTCATGCTCACCGCCGAGATGCTCGGCATCGTCATCGCTGGCGTCTGGTGCGACCGCGGCGGCCCGCTCCCCTCCCTGTTCGTGGGCCAGGGGCTCATGGCTGTCGGCTCGGCGCTGGCAGGGCTGGCCCCGACCTTCACCATCCTGCTCGCTGGACGGCTGATCGCAGGTTTGGGCGCCGGACTGATCGTCGTTGCACTCTTCGTCGTGATCGGCCGAGCCTACCCAGATGCCTTGCGCCCCAAGGTCTTCAGCTGGATTTCTGCTGCATGGGTGCTCCCCTCGCTGATCGGCCCACCCATTGCCGGCTGGTTGGCCTCCACCTGGTCCTGGCGCTGGGTCTTTCTCATCGTGCTGGCCCCCATCGCGGTCACGTTCGCCGTGGTCATGACCCAGCGCGACCGCATCAACGATGGCGGGGCGACCGACCAGACCAGGCCACACGAGGCATCCCGGCGAGCTCACGTCCGGCTCGCCCTGCTCGGTCTGGGCGTGGCCGTCTCTGCTGGCGCAATGCAGTGGGGCTCGAGCCAGCTGGTGCCGGCGCGTGCCCTCCCGGTCGCACTCGCGGGGCTGGGCCTGGTCGGTGTCGCGCTGACCGCGCCGCGACTCGTGCCGACCGGCACGTTGCGGATGTCCCGTGGACTGCCCGCCGTGATGATGAGCCGGTTCCTGCTCACGGCCGCGTTCAACGGCGCCCTGACCTTTATCCCCCTCATGCTCGTGAACGAGCGACACGTCAGCCTCACGACCGCTGGCATCACCCTCACGGTGGGCTCGCTCGGCTGGTCGTTCGGCTCGTTCGTCCAAGGGAGCGGCCGGATGCTCAACCGCCGCTCCGAGATGGTGGTGGCAGGTGGCGCCGCGCTGACGATTGGCATTCTCCTTCTCGCTGCCATCGCCGGGTTCGGTTGGCACTACTACGTTGTCGGGCTAGCCACGGCAATCACGGGGCTGGGGATGGGCCTCGCGATGTCGTCCACCGGGGTGCTCTCTTTGGCGCTCTCGCCTGTCGTTGACCACGGAAGCACGTCGTCCTCACTTCAGCTTGCCGATGTTCTTGGAAGCATCATGGGCATCTCGGCAGCTGGTGGTGTATTTGCGGCGCTGCACAGCCCCGACGGCTCGGACACCGGTGTGTTCGTGCTCATCTGGGTCTCCCTCGCCGCGGTCGCGGCCCTCGTGATGGTCGGAGGTCAGCAGACCAGAACGTGACCCGTCGTGGTGGACAACCGGGTCCAGCGGCCATGGGCGAAGACGCGAGCGGTGTCCTGGGTCAGGAAGCCCAGCGCATATGCCGCGAATGCAGCCCCAGCGGGGATCGGCGGGGTGGTGTCCGAGTCACGGGCCCACACTCGCTGTCGCAGAGCCGTGACCTGCAATGCCCCTGAACCTTCGGCGGCGGCGTGGGCGATCTCCGCAATACCATTGACAGCAGTGGTCTTCAGATCGGAGATGCTGAGCGGTGCCACCGGCTCCCACCCGCTGCGAGGGGGCGACATCGCTGCCCACCCGACCTGCACCGTGGTTGGCGGGACCCAGAGGCTCGTGGCATCAACTTTGGCGAGACGTTC
This sequence comes from Dermatophilaceae bacterium, assembly GCA_039933475.1. Lineage (GTDB taxonomy): Bacteria > Actinomycetota > Actinomycetes > Actinomycetales > Dermatophilaceae > UBA4719. Next base: position 2,575 of record JBDTOA010000179.1, on the reverse strand, counting down.
ACGGACGCTGACCAACGACACCGTGACGTCAACGTCGGCGGTCTCTTCGAGCGCCATGACCCTAAGGCCTATGACGGCTCCTGCGGTCAACAGCCCATGCCCCGGAAGGACACCGACGTATGCCGCGAGAGTCGCGCCGTGGGACCGCAACCGGATGGCACCATCGGCGTCCACGGACAGGGCACGCCTGACGTAGTTCCGCAGGTCTTCGACGTCCTCGAGGTCGGCGAAGCGAAGCTCGGCCATCAGATGACCGCGGTGCGCCAGCGAAACGGCACCGGATCGCCAGCCACTTCCTTGAGCACCGCGCGTTCGTCCGGGCGCAGCCGGCGGGGGTTCGCCGCCGCGAAGTCATAGGCCACCAGCGTCGTCTCAGCCCGTGCATACAAGGTCGTGCCGACCGCGGCGGGATCGCGCACCTCGTAGGCGAGGTCGAAGCTGGCCCCCCCGACCTTGGTCGCCCACATGTCCACAGTGATCGGCGCGTGCCTGAAGTCCAGAGGGGCCAGGTACTCGATCTCGTGACGGGCGACAACCACCCCCTCCTCCAGCAGGCTCCGACCCTGACCGAACCACTGTTCGAAGGCGATCACCCGGGCATCCTCGAGAAGGCGTAGGAACTGGACATTGTTGACATGCCCGTAGGCGTCCATGTCGGACCATCGAAGCGGGACATCGACACGGTAGGGGTGCTCGCTCATGGCGTCATCATCGCAGCCTGCCCGATATCGTCTCTTTTGTGACCACGACTGAGAACGACGCCATCCTCGACCCGCTCGAGGACCTGCTCGACGTCCTCGACCTGCTACCCGTCGGCTCGGCTCGCATCACGGTCGATGGGCCGGTGGCCGACGAGGGCGGCGACCTCGGCGGGTCCGCCGCCGATGTCTTCATCGGGCGCAGCCAGCCGATGCCTCACGGCCGGGTGTTCGGAGGGCAGGTCCTGGCCCAGGCCGTCATCGCCGCAGGGAGAACCGTCGAAGACCTTCCCGATGCCAAGGAGCACCAACGCCGGATCCACTCGCTGCACGGATACTTCCTGCGCGCAGGCGACTCGAACCACCGGATCCGATTCGCCGTGGAGCGGCTACGCGACGGGCACTCGTTCTCGGCACGCCGAGTGCACGCGATCCAGTTCGGCAAACCCATTCTGTCGATGATCACCTCCTTCCAGACGGAGGCCGAAGGACTGGACCACCAGGACACGATGCCTGCCGCCCCGGACCCGAAGAACCTGCAGACCGTTGCCGAGGAGTTCGCCGGGATCGAGCACCCTGACGCGAACTTCTGGTCGCAGGCCAAGGCGATCGACCTGCGCCATGTCGAAGGGGCCATCTACATCCACCCTGGGCGACAGCGTTCGGCCCAGCAGAGCGTCTGGCTCAAGGCCATCGGGAAGATGCCGGACGACCCGCTGGTGCACGCCGCGGTACTGGCCTACTGCTCCGACTACTCGTTGCTCGAACCGGTACTGCGCCGCCACGGCGTTGCTTGGTCCGACCGACGCCTTCGTGCCGCAAGCCTGGACCATGCCATGTGGTTCCACCGATTCGGCCGCGCCGACGAGTGGACCCTGTTCACCCAGTCATCTCCCTCAGCATCGGGCGGACGGGGACTCGCGGCGGGACGGATGTTCAACGCCGACGGTCAGCTGCTGGCGACCGTGGCGCAGGAAGGCATGGTCCGCCTTAAGGAGGTATGACCTAGCCCTGCGCGTCGGACTTTGTTACTAAGCGTTCGCTTATTAGGCTCGAGGTAAGGCGTCCGGTCCCCAAGCTCCCCTTGCGGTCAACGCACTCCACTTGGCTAGGAGGCATACGTGAGCACCACCACCGGGCGAACGGCGATCGTCACCGGCGCTGCCCGGGGCATCGGAGCCGCAACCGCGATCCGCCTGGCCCTGGATGGCCATGCCGTGGCAGTCCTCGACCTCGAGGAGGCTTGGTGCGCCGAGACCGTCTCAACGATCGCGTCGGCCGGGGGGCGTGCCATGGCTGTGGGGGTGGATGTCAGCTCCCCCGAGCAGGTCGAAGCCGCTGTGGAGCGGGTGGCGACCGAGCTCGGCGCCCCGACCATCCTGGTCAACAACGCGGGGATCATCCGGGACAACCTGATCTTCAAGATGCCGGTAGAGGACTGGGACGCCGTCATGAACGTCCACCTGCGCGGAGCGTTCCTCATGACCAAAGCCGTCCAGGCGTACATGACCGCGAACGGCTACGGTCGCATCGTCAACCTGTCGTCCACGTCCGCTCAGGGCAACCGCGGTCAGGTCAACTACTCCGCTGCCAAGGCCGGCATCCAGGGCTTCACCAAGACCTTGGCCATCGAGCTGGGCCGCTTCGGCGTGACCGCCAACGCAGTGGCTCCTGGCTTCATCGCCACTGACATGACCAGGCAGACCGCCAAACGGATGAACATCACCTTCGAGGAGTTCCTCACCGGCGCCGCGGAGCACATTCCTGTGGGTCGCGTCGGCCAGCCTGAGGACATCGCGGCCACGATCTCCTTCCTGACCAGTGAAGAGGCCGGCTACGTCTCGGGCCAGGTCATCTACGTCGCCGGCGGTCCTCAA
>JBDTOA010000178.1:0-4454 GCA_039933475.1 Dermatophilaceae bacterium | reverse complement strand
GTGCGGCAGATCTCCAGTGCCTCACGGACGTTGTTGAGCTTGCCCAGGCTGACCTGCTCCGGGCGTAGCGTGCCGGCATCCTTCATCCGGCCCAGGTGGATCGCCAGCAGGATGCCCTTGCTCAGCTCGAGGTACATGTCCGCGAGCTTCTTCTGGGTGAGCTGGAAGCCCGCGATCGGCCTGCCGAACTGCACCCGTTCCTGGGAGTACTTCACCGCGGCCTCGAATGATGAGCGTGCTGCACCCATGGAGCCCCAGACGATGCCGAAGCGCGCCTCGTTCAGGCAGGACAGCGGGCCCTTGAGACCGTGAACCTCCGGAAGCACCGCCTCTGCGGGCAGGCGCACGTTGTCCATGACCAGCTCGCTGGTGACCGAGGCACGAAGAGAGAGCTTGTGCTTGATCAAAGGAGCCGACAGCCCTGGGGTGCTGGTTGGCACGACAAAGCCCCGGATGCCCTCGTCGGTCTGGGCCCACACGACGGCCACCTCGGCCACGGAGCCGTTGGTGATCCACATCTTGTTGCCGTTGAGCACCCAGTCGGCCCCGTCCCGCCTGGCAGTGGTGCGCATGCTGCCGGGGTCCGAGCCGTGGTCGGGCTCGGTCAGGCCGAAGCAGCCGATGGCCTCGCCTGTCGCCATCCGCGGCAGCCACTCCTGCTTCTGCTCCTCGCTGCCCCAGCGCCAGATGGCGAACATGGCCAGCGAACCCTGAACCGAGACGAGCGAGCGCATGCCGGAGTCGGAGGCCTCGAGCTCGAGGCAGGCCAGGCCGTAGTCGATGGCACTCATCCCCGCGCACCCATATCCCTGCAGGTGCATCCCCAGTAAACCCAGCGAGCCGAGCTCCTTGGCCAGCCCACGGATGTCCGGGATCTCGCCGGCCTCGAACCACTCCGCGACATAGGGGTCGATGCGCCGGGCGCACAGCTCGCGCACGGAGGACCGGACCGCGATCTCGTCCTTGGTCAACAGGGAGTCCAGGTTGGCCAGGTCATGGGGGTTCAGTGGGCTCTTGCGCGTGGTCGCGTTCATCGGTCCGCCTTCTTCTTCTCGGTTCTTTGCAGGGCCATCATCTGCTTCATCCGTTGAGCTCGCCTGATGAAGGTTCGCGTGGTTTGCGGGGCACCCGTCGTATGCCGTGCCAGGTCACCATGTCGCCGGGTCTTTGGGATCATCCTCACCGGACATGGCATCGGCGATCTGGTCGATCGCGTGCTGACGGTGGTCGTCCAGGAGCCGGACCACGCCCTCCAGATCGTGGTCCGCAGCGGCCTGGACGATGCCTGCGTGCTCGGACCGGACGCGATACCGGTTGGAGGGGTCCCTGTAGTAGAACGAGCGGTAGACGTCGGTTGCGTCCCACAGGATGCGAACGAGGTGGGTGAGCCGGTCCATGCCGGCGCCCTCGACCAGCAGGAAGTGGAACCGTCTGTTGGCCTCTGACATCGCCTCATAGTCCTCGATGTCGGCGGCCTGATCCACGTCGCGAGCAGCCTCCGTCAATGCCGTCACGTCAGCATTCGTGAAGGCGGGAACCGAGATGCGGGCGGCCTCGGTCTCGAGCAGCTGGCGGATGCGGTACACCTCGCGCAGGTCGTCGAGGTCAAGGCGGGTCACCACGTAGCCGTGGTGGGCCTGGTACTCGACCTGGCCCTCCCCCTGGAGGATCTTCAGCGCCTCACGCACCGGCACCCGGCTGACGCCGAGCCGCTCGGCCACCACGCTTTGCCGGATCGGCTGCCCCGGCCTGAGCTCGCCCGACACGATTGCCCGCCTGATCTCGGCCAGCACTGCCTCCTGGGCCGTGGGGGGGCGCCGGTATGACGCCACGCCACTCATGACGAGACACCAGCCGCGCTGCTGCCCGGGCCGAGACCCGGGGCCGTCCCTTCGCTCTCCTGTGGACCCAGCCCTGCACTGTTGTGCTGCCCCAGCCGGGGAGGCGCACTGCGGTAGGTGACAGGGGTGGCGGAGAGCCGGATCGGGTTGGCGACCGTTGCCACCCCCCTCGGTGAGGCATCGCCCGCGGGCACCAGCACGACGGGATCCAGGCCCAGCTCGGTCGCCAGGGCAAACCCCTCGGCGATGCTGTTGATCGGCCCGCAGGGAACGCCTTTTGCCATGAGCAGGCGGAACCAGTGGTCGGCGCTCTGGGTTACCAGCCGCTCGCTCAAGAGCACGGAGAGCGCCTCACGGTGGGCCACCCGCTGCTCGTTGGTGACGAAGCGCGGGTCGAGCGCCGCCTCCGCTAGGTCCAGCAGCCGGCACAGAGCCTCGAACTGCCTGTCGTTGCCCACTGCGAGCACCAGAAGGCGATCCTTCGTCGGGAAGGTCTCGTACGGCGAGATGCTCGGATGGCGGTTGCCCATCCTTGCGGGCACCACCCCAGCGCCGACAAAACCCTGGGCCTGGTTGGTCAGGGCCGAAAGCAGCGAGGAGAGCAGGTTCACCTCGACCAGCTGACCCTGCCCGGTGCGTTCGGCGTGCCGCACCGCAGCCAGTATCCCGACCGCGGCATGCAGCCCCGTGATCACGTCAACCAGCGCCACCCCGACCTTTGTGGGCTCACCATCCGGGGTGCCGGTGACCGACATCAGGCCACCGACCGCCTGCGCGAGCAGGTCGTAGCCCGGCAGCTTCGCGCCAGTCCCGGACCCGAAGCCGCTGATGGAGCAGTAGACAAGTCGGGGGTTTGCCCTGCTCAGCGTCTCGTGGTCGAGCCCCAGCCGGGCCATGACACCAGGGCGGAAGTTCTCCACCACGACGTCGGCGCGCGAGGCCAGGTCGCGAGCCGCGGTCAGCCCCGCCTCCGTGCCCAGGTCTATGGACACCGAGGCCTTGTTGCGGTTCACCCCCTGGAAGTAGGTCGCCTGGCCGTTGGCCCAGGGCGGCCCCCAGCTCCGGGTGTCGTCACCGGAGCCTGGTCGTTCGACCTTGATCACCTCGGCGCCGAGGTCGGCCATCAACATCGTTGCGTAGGGCCCGGCCAGCACCCGCCCGAAGTCGGCCACCAGAAGTCCGCTCAGGGCCCCGCCGTTGCTGGGCCCAGCCGGGTGGTCCGCTAAGTCGGCACCAGTGGGGCCGTCGTTGGTCACGGAGTCGCCCGCTGCGGCCGTCGGCAGGTCACGATGGGAGGGCACGTGGATACTGTATCCACTTTCCCTCGGGGCTGCTTGGCGCCTCGGCAGCTCCACGGCGCAGAACCAGCACAGAACGCCTGGCATCACCATCACCGCGCGATTGGCGGATCGGCGTCTCTGCGCCATCCTGTTCCGGTGATAGCGATTCGCCGAGCTCAGCCTGGGGACGACCTCGCCCTGGCGCGGCTGGACACCGCCACCTGGACCGATGACTCCTCCCCGGGCCCGGCACCGCCAGCGGGTACGGCGTTCTTCAACGAGCGAACCTCGCCCGAGGACGTGCTCGTGGCCGAGCTTGACGGCGTGGTCATCGGGTACACGAAGCTGGGCCGGTCCATCCGCCTCGCGTCCCATGATCACGTTCTGGAGGTCAATGGGCTCAGCGTTGACCCCAACCATCGGCGCCACGGCGCCGGACGACGGCTCGTCGAGGCCGCTGTCGAGGAGGCCGCCAGCCGCGGGGCGCGCAAGCTGAGCCTGCGGGTGCTGGGTGGCAACACCGGAGCCCGGCGACTTTACGAGGCCTGCGGCTTCGAGGTCGAGGGCGTACTGCGCGCCGAGTTCCTGCTGGGTGGTCGCTACGTCGACGACGTCTTCATGGCGCGTCACCTCGTGTCCGGGAGGTAGTCCCCCGAACACCGGCCAATCGGCCGGAACCCTCGGCTTCGAGGCTCAGACCTGAACGCGCTCCCGGCTGAAGGTCTCTGCGACCGCGTCGGCGGCGAGCGCGCGCCGACCGCGAGCAACAACCACCAGACCCGACAGGGCACCAACTACTACCGCCGCGGCGCCCCAGCCGTTTCCGGCCAAGGCGTCAAGGCCGAGTGCGTTGTCCAGCGAGTACGTACCGGGGCCGGTGAAGGCAAGTGCCGCGGCAGCAGTGACGTACAGCAACGGCGTCTCGTAGCCGCCGTTCTGGCCCCACACACCCTTTGCCCAGTGGACGGAGCCGGCAACCACGAGGGTGCCGATGATGGTGGCCGACGCCAGGGGGGTCAACAGACCCAGAGCCAGGAACAGGCCGGCTCCAGCCTCGGAGATACCGGCAACCATCGCCATCGGTCTGCCAGGGCGGAATCCAAGCGAGTGGAAGAACCCGCCGGCACCGGCGAGGCCGGGTCCGCCGAAGAAGCCGAAGAGCTTCTGGGTGCCATGACCCACCAGCAGGAGGCCGATGACGAGTCGGAGAACGAGCAGACCAGTGTTCACAGTGATTCCCAACCAGAGAAAACGGACAATCTATGTCACTCTGCCCAACTTAGTTGATTGTTCAAATATTCCGCCAGCACGCGGTCCGGTGCTTGGAACGCCC
>JBDTOA010000177.1:0-4473 GCA_039933475.1 Dermatophilaceae bacterium | reverse complement strand
TTCGGCTATGCCAACCTGGCGGTCCGCGGCCGGCTCCTCGCGAACGTCGTGGGACCGCAGCTCGAGGACGCCATCGCCCTCAGGCCGGACCTGGTCAGCATGGTCGGTGGCGGCAACGACATCCTGCGGCCCAAAGCCGACATCGACGCCCTGGCCACCCGGCTCGAGGACGCTGTTGCCCGGCTACGGGCCTGCGGGGCAGACGTCCTGATGGCCACCCCGACCGATCCTCGTGACGCGCCGCTGGTCAAGGCGACGAGGGGACGGGCCGCCACCTACGCGGCCGACATCTGGTCGATCGCCCGTCGCCATGACGCCTATGTCATCGACCTCTGGGGCATGGGCGCGCTGCGCGACTGGCGGCTGTGGGCTCCAGACCGGATCCACCTGACACCTGAGGGCCATCGGCGGGTGGCGCTGAACGCCTTGAGCACGTTGGGGTTCCCTGCCGAGGACTCCAGCTGGGCCGTTCCGCTGCCGGCTGCACCGCCGATCTCCCGCGCTGATGCGGCACGGGCAAACGCGCAGTGGGCCCGGGAGTACGTCGGACCGTGGGTGCGCCGCCGCCTGCGCGGCGAGTCATCCGGGGACACCATCTCCGCCAAGCGCCCTACCCTGTTGCCGCTCGAGGACTGACAGCCGCTCGTCCAGGTGTCGCTGGAGGTCGGCGACGGCCTGCCGCAGCTCGCCGAAGGTCGCTGTCTCGGCCTCGCGGGACAGCTCGACCGAGATGCTGCCGCCCGGCTCCAGGGTCGCCCGGCGAACCTCACCGAGGTTGTTGGCGCCCTGATGACGCAGCGCCGAGACGACTTCGGGATCACGCAGCCCGGTGCGGCGGACCTGCCCCTCGACGATCCGCCCGTCGGCAACAAGGGTGGTCGGGGTTCCTTCAAGGATCGCCGTCGTACGTTTGGAGATCGTCGCGATCCGCTCCATCACCGCGTTGAAACCCACCAGAACGGCTGCCCCCAGCAGGCCACCGGCCACCGAGTTGTCCGGCCCGATGATGGCGTTCTGCACCACGTTGCTGAGCAGGAGCATGACAATCAGGTCGAACGAGTTGAGCTGGGCGAGCTGCCGCTTGCCGGCCAGACGCATGATGACCGCCAGCCCGAGATAGACCGCGAGGGTCCGCAGAATCTTCTCCGTCGCCGGGATCTCGAAGCCGAACATGCTCTGCCAGATCGTGGTGCCCGAGACCATCGCGGTGCTTACGGCGTGTGGGAACATCCTTACCTCTCTGTTCAGGCTCTCTGGTCAGGCTCTCTGGTCAGGAACGCATCCGCGGCACTAAACTGGGTTCCATGCCGCAACTGCGAATCTCCGAGGCCGCCGCGCTTCTCGGCGTGTCCGACGACACGGTACGGCGAATGGCCGACTCAGGCCGTCTGGACACGGCCCGCGACAACAGCGGGCGGTTGACGGTCAGCGGCGAGGACCTGGCAGCGCTGGCCCGCGAGATCGCGAACCCGGCACCGGTTGGCGCGGTCAACGAGGAGTCGGCTCGTAACAGGATGCGAGGCATCGTGACCCGTGTCGTCAAGGACACCGTCATGGCTCAGGTCGAGATTCAGGCCGGGCCGTTCCGCATCGTCTCCCTGATGTCCCGTGAGGCCGTCGACGAGCTGGGGCTGGACGTGGGCGTCGTGGCGATTGCGTCGATCAAGTCGACCCATGTGGTGATGGGTATCCCGACGTGAGGCTTAGCGAGACTGTGGCGATGCAGGGGCCGGGTCGCGACTGCCAACGGCTGAGGTCGCGCAGCGTCGCAGCGTTCGGTCTGGCCATGGCTGCCGGCGTTGTTGTCGCTGCGTGCAGCGCCGGCGGAGGGACGCCCGCGGGCGGATCGGCCCGGCATACCGTTGTCATTCTTGCCGCTTCGTCCTTGACCGAGCCCCTGACGGCCATCGCCAAGGACTTCGAGTCCAGCCACCCGGGAACAGACATCCAGGTGAGCTTCGCAGCCAGCTCGACCGTGGTGAGCCAGGTCAACCAGGGAGCTGCCGCAGATCTGATTGCCCTCGCCGGGGTGTCGACGGCCGGTCCTTTGGACAAGAGCCGGATCGTTGGGGGCACCCCTTCGCTGGCCAGCAACACCCTTGAGATCGCCACTCCCCCAAGCAATCCCGGCAAGGTCAATGCCATCGCTGACCTGTCCCGATCAAATCTCAAGGTTGTCCTGTGCGCGGCCACTGTGCCCTGTGGCAAGGCGGCCGCAAAGACGTTAGAGGCCGCCGGCGTTGTGGCCCACGTTGTGTCCTACGAGACCGACGCGAAGGCCACGCTCACCAAAGTTCGGCTCGGAGAAGCCGATGCAGCAATCGTCTATCACAGCGATGTGGTCTCCGCCGGAGGCCAGGTCCGCGGGGTGGCGATCCCGGCAGCGGTCAACCAGATACTCGGCTACCCGTTGATCCGGCTCACGAACGACCCCACAACGACCGAGTTCGTGACCTTTGCCCTCTCTGACCGAAGCCAACAACGGCTGCGGGACAACGGTTTTCAGGCACCGTGAGGAACGTCCGCTGGGCGCGCGCGGGGCTCGTCATCCCAGCGTGGTTGGCTATCGCCTTTCTGCTCGTGCCCTTGCTCGCCCTGCTCGTCAAGGTGGACTGGATCGCCATCCCCACCCACCTGGCCAACCCCGTGGTGGTCCCTGCGTTGCGTCTTTCCCTGATGACCACCAGCTCGACGCTCGTGATCTGTGCACTTCTCGGGACCCCGCTCGCCTGGCTGCTTGCCCGGTCGACGCACCGTTGGACGCCATGGCTCCGGGCACTGGTGACGGTTCCTCTGGTCCTGCCGCCGGTCGTCGGCGGCGTCGCACTGTTGATGGCCTACGGCCGCGAGGGCGTTGTGGGCGGTCTGCTTTTCGACGTGGCCGGGTGGTCCATACCCTTCACCTCTGTCGCCGTTGTCTTCGCTGAGGTGTTCGTCGCGCTTCCGTTCTATGTGCTTGCTGTTGAGGGTTCGATGCGAGGGCTGGACCCCAGGTACGACGGGTTGGCCGCCACCCTCGGTGCCTCGCCGTGGCGAACCTTCCGCACTGTTGTGGTGCCGATGGTGGGTCCGGGAATCGCCAGTGGGGCTGCGCTGGCCTGGGCACGCGCGCTGGGTGAGTTCGGTGCGACCATAACCTTCGCGGGCAGCTTTCCCGGCCGCACGCAGACCGCACCGCTAGCGGTGTACTACCTCCTTGAGAGCGATCCGCAAGCGGCAATTGCCCTGAGCCTGGTGATGCTGCTCATCAGTGTCGTGATCTTGGGGGCCCTGCGCGGGCGGTGGCTTCGGTGAGTCTGCAGACAGAGACGATGCGCCTCCGTGCCGATGTCCGCCTGACCAGAGGGCTGTTGGATCTCGAGATCTCCCTGGACGCCCAACCCGGTCAGGTCGTGGCGGTTCTCGGACCGAACGGCTCGGGAAAGACCACGCTCCTGCTCGCCCTCGCTGGCCTGATTCCCCTGCAACAAGGGCGGGTTCAGGTGGCTGGGCGCCTCTGGGAGAGTCCCGCAGACAGCGTCCGGCTGCCACCGGAGAAGCGCCGGACCGGGCTCGTCGTGGCTGATCATCTGCTCTTCCCCCATCTCAGCGTGATGGACAACGTCGCCTTCGGACCTCGGTCACGGGGCATGGCAAAGGAGCCAGCCCGACTGCGGGCCGGCACCGAGCTCGAAGCGCTGGGCCTTGGTGATCGCGCCCAGGTCCGGCCGAATGAGCTCTCCTCTGGCCAGGCCCAGCGCGTGGCACTGGCCAGGGCCCTGGCCACCGACCCGGACCTGCTCCTGCTTGACGAGCCGCTCTCAGCGCTCGACCCCGAGACCCGCGCGCAGACGCGTGCCGATCTCGGGCTCCGTCTTCGCGCGTTCCTGGGGATCACCATCCTGGTGACCCACGACCCGCTGGACGCCCTGTCCCTGGCCGACCACCTGGTCTTCATGAATGGCGGCCAGCTGGTCCAGCAAGGTACCCCGCAGGAGGTGATCGCTCGGCCCCGTGACCCTTATGTAGCACGCGTCGTCGGCCTGAACTTCTTGCGGGGGCAACGAGTCGGGGATCAACAAGTGGATGTGGCGGGAACCATAGTTGTGGCACCAGAGGTCCCAGCGGGCGGGCCCGTGTGCGTGACGATCCCGCCGTCGGCGGTGGCGCTCTACCTGACGCGCCCAGAGGGTTCACCGCGCAACACCTGGCCAGTGACGGTCCGCGACATCCAGCTCAGCGGCCAAACTGCCCGGGTGAGCCTTACCGGCCCGTTTGCCCTTGCGGCCGAGGTTACGACCACGGCAGTTGCCGACCTCCGTCTGATGGTTGGCCAGGAGCTCTGGGCCACGGTGAAGGCGACGGAGCTACGCGTCTATCCGGCGTGAAGCCGAGCTGCAACTGCCCCATTGAGCGGGCGAGCTCTACAACAATCGCCGGACGCGGAAGCACCTACACCGGAAGAGACTGGAATAACAGGGGGAAAGTACAGGG
>JBDTOA010000176.1:0-4487 GCA_039933475.1 Dermatophilaceae bacterium | reverse complement strand
GTGCCTGTTCTCGCCCTCGTCGCGGTCGACAAGAGCGGTCTTGACGCCGGCAAGCGGGTGCGGCTCCGGGACCTGCGCGGGTCCTCGGCTCTGGCCCACGAGGCTGATGTGGCGCTGATCATGAACGACAAGTTCGACGTGGTCGCCCGGCATCACCTGATGTACAACCTGACCAACGCCGAGACCTACCGCGAGTGGGTCGTCATCAGCATCGAGAAGAACCGCAACGGGGTCGACAAGATCGATCTCGAGTTCCGCAAGCGCTTCGAGCACAGCATGTTCGACTCCGACGGTTCGAGTGTCACCGAGCAGCTGATCGACGAGCGGATCTTCGTCGGCTAGCGAAACCGGCCAGCGCGAGCTTGACGGACAATAGGACCGTGACTCCTCCACGCAGCATCGTCATCCTGGGCTCCACCGGTTCGATCGGTACCCAGGCCCAGGAAGTTGTCGCGGCCAACCCGGGTCGTTTCCGGGTGAGCGCGATCAGCGCTGGTGGTGGTCGTCTGGACCTGCTTGCCCACCAGGCCGTGGCGATGAGGGTCGAGGCCGTAGGTGTTGCCAGCGGCGAGCGAGAGCTCGTGGCCGCGGCCATCCATCAGGTGGCCAACGAGGCAGGGCTTGTCGGTTTCGCCCCTGACATCCTGGTCGGGCCGTCGGCCAACACCGACCTGGCCGCAAGCGGGGCCGATGTCGTCCTCAACGGGATCACGGGGTCGATCGGGCTGCGTCCGACCCTGGCCGCGCTGGCTGCGGGCAGCACTCTTGCCCTGGCCAACAAGGAGTCGCTGATCGTCGGTGGCTCCCTGGTCAAGGCAGCAGCCGGACCGGGCCAGATCGTTCCGGTGGACAGTGAGCACAGTGCGCTGGCCCAGTGCCTGCGTGGCGGCAGCTCCACGGAGGTGCGCCGGCTCATCGTCACCGCCAGCGGGGGACCGTTCCGTGGGCGGAGCCGGGCCGAGCTGGGAGATGTGACGCCCGCGCAGGCCCTGGATCACCCGACCTGGACCATGGGGCCGGTCGTCACGACCAACTCGGCGACCCTGGTCAACAAGGGCCTGGAGGTCATCGAGGCCCATCTGCTCTTCGACATCCCGTTCGAGCGGATCGAGGTCGTGGTCCACCCCCAGTCGGTGGTCCACTCGATGGTGGAGTTCATCGACGGCTCCACCTTGGCGCAGGTATCCCCGCCGGACATGCGACTGCCGATCGCCCTGGGACTCGCCTGGCCCGACCGCGTGGATGATGCGGTCTCCCCGTATGACTGGACCCGTGCCTCGACGTGGGAGTTCCTCCCTCTGGACGAGGTAGCCTTCCCGGCCGTTGCGCTGGCCAGGAGGGTGGGGTTGGCCGGTTCCTGCTTCCCTGCCGTCTTCAACGCCGCCAACGAGGAGTGCGTGAAGGCTTTCCTGGGCGGCCACATCCGGTTCCTCGACATCGTCGACACCATTGCGCGGCTGGTCGACGAGTGGAGCGGCCAGCCTGAGAACGATTCGGAACCGTTGGACGTTGACACCGTATTGCGCGCCGAGTCGTGGGCGCGAAGTCGCGCCCACGAGGTTCTGGGCCTTACCGGAAGTGAGACGCTGGTCTCGTGATGTACCTCCTGGGCGTTCTCTTCGTGGCACTCGGTGTCAGCGTCTCGATCGCGCTGCACGAGGTGGGTCACCTCCTGCCGGCCAAGCTGTTCGGCGTGAAGGTCACGCAGTACATGGTCGGCTTCGGGCCCACCGTCTGGTCCCGCAGACGCGGCGAGACCGAGTACGGCCTCAAGGCCGTTCCGCTCGGTGGCTACATCCGGATGATCGGCATGTTCCCTCCCAAGCCCGGCGCAGACCCCTCGATGCTGCGCTCGTCGAGCACCGGGCGCTTCTCCCAGCTCATGGACCAGGCCCGCGAGGAGTCCATGGAACAGGTCAAGGCCGGCGACGAGAACCGGGTCTTCTACAAGCTCTCGGTGCCCAAGAAGGTCGTGGTCATGCTCGGTGGCCCCACCATGAACCTGGTCATCGCCGTATTCCTGCTCACCGGGATCTTCACGCTCTACGGCATGGGTGAGATCACGTCGCGCGTCAGCTCGGTGTCGCAGTGTGTCCAGACGACTTCTTCCAGCGGCACCGCCCCCTCGGCCTGCTCACCATCGGACCCGCAGGCGCCGGCCAACGTCGCGGGGATCCGCCCGGGCGACCGGATCCTCTCTCTGGCCGGCCAGCCGGTCAGCACCTGGGATGAGGTCCGTGCCCTGATCCGGCCCAACGGCGGCCGTACGATCGACGTGGTCGTTGAGCGCAACGGCAAGCAGCTGACCCTGTCGGCGACGCCGATCCTCAACAACGTGCCGCGGTACGACGATGCCGGCAACCTTGTGGTCGGGTCGGACGGCAAAGCTGTTACCGATCGCGTTGGTTTCATGGGTTTCTCGCCCAGCGCTGAGATCGTCCGGCAGCCTCTGGCTGCGGTTCCGTCGCTGATCGGCTCCCAGATTGCCGGCACCGCCGGGGTGGTGCTGAAGATTCCGCAGAAGATGGAGGGCATCGCCAAGGCAGCCTTCGGCGGGGGAGTCCGTGACCCGTCGCTGATGTCCGTGGTCGGGGTGGGGCGGGTGGCCGGGGAGGTCGCCGACGGACAGCTTTCGGGACTGGCCGACTCTGGCTCCTCCAAGTTCGTCGTCCTGATCAGCCTGATCGCCTCGCTGAACCTGGCGTTGTTCATCTTCAACCTCATCCCGCTCCTGCCCCTGGATGGCGGACACGTGGCGGGCGCCCTGTGGGAGGGGCTCAAGCGACAGGTGGCGAGGCTGCGCGGACTGCCCAACCCGGGCTACGTCGACGTGGCCAAGGCCCTGCCGGTCGCCTATGTCGTGTCGATCGCGCTGATCGGCATGTCTGTCCTGCTGATCTATGCCGACGTGGTCAACCCCATCAAGCTCGGCGGCTGACCGCTGATCCCATGTCAGTAGGGGATACTCGACCCATGACGGTTTCTCTCGGCATGCCGCCCTTGCCGCCTCCTGTTGTCACTGCTCGTCGCATCTCCCGCAAGATCAAGGTCGGCGCCGTCGACGTCGGCGGAGGGGCCCCCATCTCGGTGCAGTCGATGTGCACCACTCCCACGACCGACGTCGATGCAACCCTCCAGCAGATCGCTGAGCTGACCGCGACCGGTTGCGACATCGTGCGGGTGGCCTGCCCGACCCAGGACGACGCCGATGCGCTTCGCGAGATCGCCTCGAAGAGCCAGATCCCCGTCATCGCCGACATCCACTTCCAGCCCAAGTACGTCTTCGCCGCGATCGACGCCGGCTGCGCGGGGGTACGGGTCAACCCCGGCAACATCCGAAAGTTCGACGACCAGGTCAAGCAGATTGCCCGGGCGGCCAAGGATGCCGGCGTCTCGATCCGGATCGGGGTCAACGCGGGGTCTCTTGACCCCCGCATCATGGCCAAGTACGGCAGGGCCACTGCCGAGGCTCTCGTCGAGTCGGCCATCTGGGAGGCGAGCCTGTTCGAGGAGCACGACTTCCACGACTTCAAGATCTCGGTCAAGCACAATGACCCGGTCGTGATGATCCAGGCCTACGAGCAGCTGGCTGCCCGCGGTGACTGGCCGCTGCATCTGGGGGTGACGGAGGCCGGCCCCGCCTTTCAGGGGACGATCAAGTCGTCGGTGGCTTTTGGCGCGTTGTTGGCAAAGGGAATCGGAGACACGATCCGCGTCTCGCTGTCGGCCCCGCCGGTGGAGGAGATCAAGGTCGGCAACCAGATCCTGCAGTCGCTCAACCTGCGCCCACGCAAGCTGGAGATCGTCTCCTGCCCCTCCTGTGGTCGGGCCCAGGTCGACGTCTACACGTTGGCGGAGCAGGTCAGTGCGGGTCTGGAGGGACTGGAGGTGCCGCTGCGCGTCGCGGTCATGGGCTGCGTCGTGAACGGCCCGGGCGAGGCCCGGGAGGCCGACCTCGGTGTCGCCTCCGGCAACGGCAAGGGACAGATCTTCGTCAGGGGCGAGATCATCAAGACCGTCCCCGAGTCCCAGATCGTCGAGACCCTGATCGAAGAGGCCATGCGGCTCGCCGAGGAGATGGGTGAGCCGGTTGCCGACGGGGCGGGGACGGGCCCCGTCGTCACAGTCGGTTAAGGCAGGCCTCGACGTGCTGGGCACCAAGAGCCCCGTCCGCGCACTGACCACGGCCGACCGTGACCAGGCGCTGGAAGTCTGCGCGCGCGATACCCGCACCAACGTCTTTGTGGCGGCACGCATCCTCGACGGTGCGCTCGCAGCCTCCCCGGGCGCACTGCTCGGCTACGCCGACGACGGAGGACTTCAGGCGATCTGCTGGGCTTCGGCCAACCTGGTTCCCGTGGAGTGCAGCGACCAGGCGCTGGCTGCCTTCGCCGTGAAGCTGCGCCGGTGGCGGCGGCAGTGCTCGTCGGTCTTCGGGCCGGCTGACATGGTGCTGCGGGTGTGGGAGCAGCTGCGGCCGACCTGGG
>JBDTOA010000175.1:0-4536 GCA_039933475.1 Dermatophilaceae bacterium | reverse complement strand
CGACCGGCTTGAGGTCGAACTTGAGCTTGGGGATGACCGGCGTCGAGTTGCCGACCAGGTCCATCCGGGTGCAGTGACCGCAGTACTGCGGGCAGGTCGGCAGCAGCTCGGCCAGCACCTTGGTGGGGTAACGGTGGGTCAGGCCCTCGACGGCCCACATGTCGTGCTCGTGCAGCGAGTCGCGCGAGGAGTAGGGGTGGCTGGGCCAGTCGGTGCGCCGGTCGCTGAAGACGGGCAGCATGTAGCGGCGGACCGGATCGGCGTAGAAGGCACGGGTGAAGTCCTCACCGGCGCGGGGGACGGAGCCAGCGGAGTCTCCCACGCAGGGGACCATCGTGTTCATCATCTGTGGCGGCACGAGCATGGACATCGTGGCGCGCTCGGTCTGGTCCCGCTCGAGGTCGGAGTAGAACTCGTCTGTCAGCAGGTCTCCCATCAGCGCCCGCAGGCCCTTGATGTTCTTGACGGAGTTGAGCCGCTGCCACTGAGGGCTGGCCCAGTCGGCCGACGTAACCTGGCGCCATCCGGGCAGACGGGTCCAGTCCGGCTCCACGAGCTCGTGGCGACGGTAGGCATAGGGCTGCTCGATCTTTGTGTGCATAACTGACATGATACGGGAGAACTTGCGGTCGATCTATCGCCACGCCGCAAAATATCTTCGCCAAGGTCGCAAACTAGGAGAGAACAGTGAATATGTCCGCTGTCCGGCCCGATGGCTCACCCGTGGGCCTTCACCGCGTTCTCGAACCAGCCGGAGAGCAGATCACGTTGCCCCAGTCCGCGCAGCGGCTGGACACCTCGCCGCAGCTCTGGGCGGACGAGGTTCGCATCGACGTCGAGACCCTGAACCTGGATGCCGCCTCGTATCGCCAGCTCTCCGGGGCGCACCAGCTGCCCGGCGGTGGCACCGATGGCGAGGCGGTCAAGGCCGCAGTCCTGGACATCGTTGCCACCCGGGGCAAGATGCAGAACCCTGTCACCGGCTCGGGCGGGATGCTGATCGGGACGGTGGCCGAGGTCGGTCCGGACAGCCCGCTGGGCCTGGCAGTCGGCGACCAGGTGGCGACGCTGGTCTCCCTCTCGCTGACCCCGCTGAAGATCACCGACAGCCTGGAGCGCTGGGACGGGCTGGGGGAGCGGGTCCCCGCGTCCGGTCACGCCATCCTGTTCGGCCGCTCGATCGCCGCGGTCCTGCCAGCCGACCTGGACCCTGAGCTCGCCCTGATGGTGATGGATGTCTGTGGAGCGCCCGCGCTGGTGGCCCGGCTGGTCCGCGAGTACGGCGCGAACGGCGAGCCACCTTCGGTGCTGGTCCTTGGCGGAGCCGGCAAGTCTGGGTCACTGTCCCTGGCTGCGGCACTGGACGCAGGAGCCGGACGCCGTATCGCCGTCGTGCCCGACGAGCGGGAGGCGCGAATGCTTGAGGGCACCGGCCTGGCCGACCACGTGGTCATCGCGGACGCTCGGTCCCCGCTCGGCCTCTCGGCTGCGGTCGAGGAGGCAGGCGGCGCGGCGGACATCACCGTCGTCTGCGTCGACGTCCCGGGGTGCGAGCAGCCGGCGCTGCTCTCGACGGCACAGGGCGGAACCGTGGTCTTCTTCTCGATGGCCACGAACTTCGCCGCCGCGGCGCTGGGTGCCGAAGGCCTGGCTGCCGATGTGCGGATGCTGGTCGGCAACGGGTACGTCCCCGGCCACGCGGAATACGCCCTGAAGCTGTTGCGGGGAAACGACGCTGTGCGGGGGCTCTTCGAGGGCAGGCTCGCGCGCGGGCACACTGGGGCCTTGTGAGCATCGAACCAAATCTTTCGGCCCGCACAGCCAGGTCCACGCTGTATCGCGGCGGGTGCGTGTACGGCGCGACTGACACCACGGCAACGGCGATGCTCGTTGCCGATGACCAGATCGCCTGGATCGGCTCCGAAGAGGCGGCAGCAGGCCTGGCTGACGGGGTCGCCGAGGTCTGCGACCTTGCCGGCGCCCTGGTCACGTCGACCTTCGTGGACGCCCACGTGCACATATCGGCAACTGGTATGAGGCTGCGCAGCTGCGGGCTGTCCGGGCTGGCGTCGCTGAAAGAGGCGTTGGACCGGGTCGAGCTTGCGGCGCGAAGGGGGGCGGGGCGTCCGATCTACGCGCCCGACTGGGACGAGGACAGGTGGCCAGAGCGTCGGCCCCCCACGGCTCACGAGCTGGACCGGGCGTCGTACGGGGGAGTGGTCTACTCCCCACGCGTGGACGGCCACTCGGCCGTTATCTCCTCGGCGCTGGCGGCCGCCTCCGGTGCGCGAAACCATCCGGGTTGGAACGAGAACGGACTGGTGACGCGCGAAGCCCACCATGCTGCTCGCGACTCCTTCTACCTGGGCATCACCCCTGCCGATCGCCGCGCCGATATTGACGCCGCCCTCCTGGCCGCCGCAGCCGCCGGTATCGGGCTCCTGCATGAGAACGGTGGTCCGACGCTGAGCTCGGAAGCCGACTTCGGCGATGTCCTTGAAGCGGGCGCCCGCGAAGATCGTCCGCAGGTCATCGGCTACTGGGCCGAGCTGGTCGGTGATGCAGAGTCAGCGCGGACCCTCGCCGGCCGACTTGGTGCGCGAGGGCTGGGCGGCGACCTCAACATCGACGGCTCGATCGGTTCGCGGACCGCGTCGCTGCGAGAGCCGTACACCGATGCTGGCGACCTGGGCGGCAGGGGCAACGCCTACCTCACGGCTGAGCAGGTGCGTGACCACGTCGTCGCCTGCTCGCTGGCCGGGATCCAGGCCGGGTTCCACGTCATCGGCGACTCGGGCGTGGACACCGCGGTCGCCGGGCTGCAGGCGGCCGCGGCGCAGGTCGGCATGGCCAAGGTGATCGAGGCACACCACCGTCTGGAGCACCTGGAGATGGTCGACGCCGGCGCCATCAAGGCACTGGTCGAGCTCGGCGTGACCGCGTCCGTCCAGCCGGCGTTCGACGCCCAGTGGGGCGGGTCGGACGGCATGTATGCCGCGCGGCTGGGCCGCGGGCGCGCCGGTGGCATGAACCCTTTCGCCACCATGATCGATGCGGGGCTGGCCCTTGCCCTTGGCACCGACTCTCCGGTGACGCCTTTCGGTCCATGGGAGACGATCGCGGCTTGCGTCAACCATCATGACCCCGCGCAACGGATCTCTGCCCGGTCGGCACTGCTGGCTCACACGGTCGGCGGTTGGCGAGCGGCCGGGATCGACGACCGCGGCTACCTCGACGTAGGACAGCCGGCCAGCTTCGCGATCTGGTCAGCCGGCAGTGACCCCCACTCCGGCCTGCCGGACCTGTCGCCCGGAGCCACACTTCCTACCGCCTTGCGCACCGTCATCCGCGGTCGCACCGTTTTCGACCGAGATGGAGCTCTTTCATGAGTGCTGTCAGGGGCAGCAGCGCTGCCAGAGCCAAGCTGGAGCTCGACCCAGTCACGATCCGGAAGGCCCGTTCGCTGGCCCGCAAGGCCGGAGCGCCGGTGGTCAAGCTGGCCAGAACGCACACCACCGTGTCCGTGGAACGGGCCGTTCTGCGACTCGCGGGCCTGGCTGGCGCTGACCATGAGGGCGTGCCGTGGGTCAACCACCTGGTGGGCGCGGTCCGCGACGAGGTGGGCCTGGAGCACGGGGTCACCACGCCGGTCTACGACGCGTTGCGCCGGGGCGAGGCGCCGGACCTGTTGACCCTGGCGCAGAAGTCGGCCGCAGGCTCGATCTCGTTCCGCCTGCCCAAAGGCAAGGACCTGGGTGCCGCTCAGAAGCTCGCGATGCGCTCGGTCAAGCCAGGGATGGCTCGCATCGACAAGGCCCGGACTACCCGCGACCGCCTGGTGAAGCGACATGGTGACCCTGCCCAGCGGCCGTGGATCTACCTGATCGTCGCGACGGGTGACATCTACGAGGACATACCGCAGGCCCAGACGGCGGCCCGTGAGGGCGCCGACGTCATAGCAGTGATCCGCTCAACCGGTCAGTCGCTGCTGGACTATGTGCCCGAGGGTGCGACTCGTGAGGGGTATGCCGGAACGTATGCGACGCAGGAGAACTTCCGTCTGATGCGGGCCGGCCTTGACGACGTGTCCAAGGAGCTGGGTCGCTACATCCGCCTGGTCAACTACGCCTCGGGGCTGTGCATGCCTGAGATCGCGGTACTGGCGGGGCTCGAACGCCTCGACATGATGCTCAACGACTCGATGTACGGCATCCTCTTCCGGGACATCAACCCGGTCAGAACCTTTGTGGACCAACGGTTCTCGCGACAGATCCATGCCCGGGCCGGGATCATCATCAACACCGGTGAGGACAACTACCTGACCACCGCGGACGCGATCGAGGCGGCGCACACGGTCACCGTCAGCCAGCTGATGAACGAGTACTTCGCCAAGGAGGCCGGGCTGGCGGACTGGCAGATCGGCCTGGGCCACGCGTTCGAGATCAACCCCGACATCCCCGACTCGTTCCGGATGGAGCTGGCGCACGCCATGCTGGCCCGCCAGCTGTTCCCGGACGCGCCGCTGAAGTGGATGCC
>JBDTOA010000174.1:0-4578 GCA_039933475.1 Dermatophilaceae bacterium | reverse complement strand
GCTGCAGTGACACGCTGCGGGCCGGTGCTCAGCGAGCCTGAAGCTCGACCTCAGTTGAGGTGTTGCTGCCAGTCAGCGGGAACGCGGCCGGCAGGTCCGGGTGTCGGTTGCCCCGGTGGGTAATGGTCGGGTGCCGCCAGCTTCGGGCCCTCGTAGAACTGCTCAGTCCCGTAGTCCCAGAACCAGTCCTCCCCTGGCTCAAAGCTCTGGATGACTGAGTGCCCGCTCTGCATCGCGTGTTGTGAGGCGTGCTGCGAAGGCGATGCGTCACAACAACCGATATGTCCGCACTTCGCGCAGCGGCGCAGGTGCAGCCACCAGCCGTTGGTCGACAGACATTCCGAGCAGCCGGTGCCATCGGGCGGTACCGACGGCTCGATTCCCGCGATAGTCATCTGAGAGCTCCTTCGACCCGCGGAGTCACGGGGACGTCAAACAGGTGTGGTCGCAACGGAACAGCATAATCGCGAAGGCCCGAGTCGTCATACGATGATTGCTTGACCCGGATGGCCACATTCGTTCAGCCTGGGAGGCCGTCTTGCCCGACGTGCGGATAAGCAACAACGCCAACGACTCCCGCTACGAGGCATGGGTGGGACCGAAGATGGCCGGGTTTGCGGCCTATCAGCTGACGACGAACCTGATCGTGTTCACCCACACCGAGGTCGACCCCGCATGTGAAGGTCAGGGCGTCGGCTCGGCACTCGCCCGGAAAGCACTGGACGACGTGCGCGGCACTGACCGGAAGGTCCTTCCTTTGTGCCCGTTCATCAAAGGGTGGATCGGGACCCACCCCGAGTACATCGATCTGGTCTACGGCACGCCGCCCAGCACGGCCATCGACTGAGCAGCCCGACCAGAGTCAGATCAGCGGCCGGGCACCCGCGTCGAATTCAACCCTCCATGCCCCGGATGCGCATCGCCTTGTCCCGTGAGAGCATTCGCTGGTGATTGAGCGTCTTGGGGGTTCGACGCTGGTCGGGGTCCACTGCGGAAGGAGCCTGTGATGGCGGGACCAACATCCGAGACCGAAGCGGTCATCCAGGTGAGCGGCCTGACCAAGTCCTATGGCGAGGTCAATGCAGTGGCAGGAGTCGATCTGCAGATTGCTCGCGGCGAGGTATTCGCGATGCTCGGTCCCAACGGCGCAGGCAAGACGACAACCGTGGAGATACTCGAGGGATACCGGCGCCGTGACGGTGGCGAGGTAAGGGTCCTTGGCCTCGATCCCGCGAAACAGCCCAGGCTGTTGAAGGCGCAGATCGGAATCGTCCTGCAGTCCACCGGCGTCGATCTCTACCTGACCGTGGCTGAGACGATTGCCATGTACTCCGGCTACTACCCGCACCCGCGCCCGGTCGATGAGGTCATCGACCTGGTGGGCCTGGCCGGCAAGCGCAACACACGTGTGGTGAAGCTGTCTGGCGGACAGCAACGCCGACTTGACGTCGCCATCGCCCTGGCCGGCGACCCGGAGCTGCTGTTCCTTGACGAGCCGACCACGGGATTCGACCCTTCCGCGCGACATGAGGCCTGGGCGGTCGTCAAGAACCTTGCTGCACTGGGCAAGACCGTGCTCCTCACAACGCACTACATGGACGAGGCACAGAACCTTGCCGACCGGGTCGCGGTCATTGCCGACGGCAGGATCGTTGCCGAGGGTGCTCCCGCAACCCTCGGCGGACGCGACGCCACTCGCGCACGGGTGAGCTACCGCGTACCGGATGGCACCGCGCCCCCCACGGAGCTCGGCGGGGCGCCCTCGGCTGAAGGGCTGGTGGAGTTCGCACCGCGAGACCTGGCCCTGGGGTTGCACCAGCTGTCCGGTTGGGCCTTGGAGAACTCCGTCAGCCTGAGCACTCTGCAGATCCTGCGGCCCTCCCTGGAGGACGTCTATCTCCAGCTGACCAGCTCGGCGACCGCGTCGCCGAACCCAACGCCGACCCAGACGCGGGACGCCGCCGGTCGACCGAGCATGGACCGGACCCCCGAATGAAGATCGCGTCCCTCACCCTGGCCCAGATGCGGTACTTCAACAAGGCGTTCTGGCGTAACCCGGCCTCCGCGTTCTTCACCTTCGCATTTCCCTTGATGTTCCTGGTCATCTTCACCGCGCTGCTGGGAAGTGGCGAGATTCTGATCGGCGGACGCCGGGTGAGTCAGTCCACGTACTACGTTGCCGCGATGGCCGGGTTCGCCGTGATCACCGCGTGCTACAACAACACCGCAATGGGTCTGGCCTTCCAGCGCGACACGGGGGTGCTCAAGCGCACGAACGGCACTCCGCTTCCCAGCGCGGTCTTCTTCGGCGCCAAGGTGCTCCATGCCCTCCTCGTCTCGCTCCTGCTGGTCGCGATCACCGTGACGTTTGGCAAGGTTGTCTACCAGGCGGAGATTCCAACCGGCGCGCCACTGTTCCGGTTCCTGGTGATCCTCATGGTGGGGTCGGCCAGCTTCTGCGCCCTCGGGTTCGCCATCACCTCGGTCATCCCCAACGCCGACGCTGCCGCACCGATCGTCAACGCGACGATCCTGCCCGTGCTGTTCCTGTCGGGCGTGTTCATTCCCATCGGTGACGGCGCACCCGGTTGGATCACGTGGGTCGCTCGCATCTTCCCGGTCAAACATTTCGTCGATGGCATACAGGCTGGCTTCCTGGGCACGGCCTTCTCCTGGAACGACGTGCTCATCGTCGCCATCTGGGGCATCGCCGCGCTGCTGCTGTCGGTGCGGTACTTCAGCTGGGAACCACGTACCTGACCCGCTGGCGTGCCATCCTTGAATATGCAGACTGTGTTTGAGGCCGCGGGTGGCGCCGACGGACTGCTGCTCCTGGCCGATGCGTGGCATGCCAGGGTGATGGCCGACGAGGTGGTCAGTCACGCCTTCAGCCATGGGTTCCATCCCGAGCACAGCCAGCGGCTGGCCGCCTACTGGGCGGAGGTGCTCGGGGGTCCAACGACCTATTCGGAGTCCTACGGCGACGAGACCTCCGTGGTCCGGACCCACAGCGGCAACGGCCCGCACGAGGAGATGGATCGTCGAGCGGTCGCCTGCTTCGACCAGGCACTTTCAGACGTGGGCCTGTCCCCCAACGACCGGGTGCGGCAGGTTCTCCACAACTACTTCGAGTGGACGAACACGGCGACGATGTCGAAATACCACAGGTCGGCAGAAGACGTACCGGACGGACTGCCCGTTCCACGGTGGTCGTGGGACGGAGTCGTGAAGGTGACCGCTGAGGAACGATAGACAGCCCCGCCCTGCGGACCCAGACGGGCACGAGGGGCCCGACGGGCTCAGACCTGCAGTCCGACGGCAACGATCGCTTCGGCTACGGCATGCATGCTGGCGTTGTTGTTGCGGGCGTGCGAACGCATTAGCGCGTAGGCCTGATCGATGGTGACAGAGTGCCGCTCGGCCGTGATCCCCTTGGCCTGTTCGAGGACTACCCGCGACTGGAGTGCGACCTGAAGCTGCTCGCTGAGCTGCTGCTCCTGGCGCAGCTTGGAGGCGTTCACCACGTAGCTTGTGGCTACGTCAGCTAGCACCGACGCCACATCCAGATCCTCATCTGACCACTCACGCGGCTCGGCCGAGTAGAGGTTGAGGGCGCCAATCAGATGGTCGGCCAGTCGCATCGGGACCGAAGCGACCCCAGCCAGAGAAGCGCGGGCAGCGGACGCCGAGAACTCGGGCCATCGAGCGGACTCCTCACGGACATCGGTCACCCGAACCACCTCGCCGGTCGAGTACGCGTCTCGGCACGGGCACGGGAAGGGATGCAGCTGGGCGTGGTCCCGCTCCAGCTCGGCCGATGTCTTGCTCATCGCTGTCACGAAGCTCAGCTGTTCCCCGTCGGCCACCGTGACCCAGCTGCCGCACAGCCCGAAGACTGCAGTGACGCTCTCCGTCAGCTCGCTGAGCGCCTCCTGCAGGGAGTATCGCGCGGGCAGGATCACCGCAAATCGCGACAAGGTCTGCATCAGCAAGGTCT
This sequence comes from Dermatophilaceae bacterium, assembly GCA_039933475.1. Taxonomy (GTDB): domain Bacteria; phylum Actinomycetota; class Actinomycetes; order Actinomycetales; family Dermatophilaceae; genus UBA4719. The sequence continues at coordinate 581 of JBDTOA010000174.1, read as the reverse complement.
GGTCATACATCTCAGGCGTCCCGTCTCGCGCGGCCGCTGGCCGCTCACCACAGCCTCTGACAGCTCGCGCAAAGAATCGCCATGATCGGTCAGGTGCCTGCTTGCAAGAAAGTGTAGGACGGGAAGTCGGTGCCCCTTGACCAACCACTCCTGGCGATATTATGAGAGCGGCACAGTCGTCGCTGGTGGTGCAGCCGGCGGGAGTCTTTTTCGTATGCCGCCGGACTGTCTCGCCGTTACCCCGAGCCCCTGACCAAGAGCTTGCTCTCCGGTCACGTCGAAGGAGCGGAAATGGTCACCAACCTTGACCTCGAAGACCAGGGCGGGCAGCCTCGCTCGCTACTGCCCAAGAGTCCAACAGGGATCAAGGGATTCGACGAGATCACCGGCGGGGGGCTGCCTGCGGGCCGACCCAGCCTGATCTGTGGCCCGCCCGGCGCCGGCAAGAGCCTCTTCGCGCTTCAGTTCCTGGTCAACGGTGTCAGGCAGTACGAGGAGCCTGGAGTGTTCCTCACCTTTGAGGAGAACCGAGCTGATGTGGTGGCCGACGCCGGCTCGCTCGAGTTCGACCTCGATGGGCT
>JBDTOA010000173.1:0-4601 GCA_039933475.1 Dermatophilaceae bacterium | reverse complement strand
TGACGAAGTCCTTGCGCCCCGGCAAGGTGCTGCTGGACTGGAGTCAGAACATCGCCGCGAAGACGACGATCGCGCCGTACTCGTTGCGCGGAAGAGACGCCCCCCTCGTGGCTGCGCCCCGAACATGGGCGGAGATCGAGAGAGGCGCCGAAGCTCCGGACGTCCTCAGACAGCTGGACATGGACGAGGTCCTGGCCCGGCTGGCCAGCCAGGGGGACCTTTTCGCCACGACCCTGTCTGGCTAGGGGCCAGGGTCAGCCGTTGGCCTTGTCGTAGGCGGCCAGGACGTTGGCGGAGATGCGACCGCGGTCGCTGACCTTGTGACCGTTGTTGCGTGCCCACTCGCGGACGGCGCTCAGGTCGCCCCGACGTGCACCCGATGCGGCTCCGCGACGCGAGCTCTTGCGGCCACCGGAACGACGAGCATGACCGACCCAGCTCGCGAAGTCATCGCGCAGCTTCTTGGCATTTGCCGCAGTCAGGTCGATCTCGTACGAAACCCCGTCCAGGGAGAACGACACGCTCTCAGCCGCCTCGGCGCCACTTATGTCGTCAACTAACAGAACTTGCACCTTTTGCGCCATGGATACTCCCGGATGAGGAAACGCCTCGAGCCGCTGATTTTTGTTCATCGGCTATTGCGCAACCCACCCTACGCGAAAACTCTTATGATGCCGAATCCTTCTCGCCGACATTGTTGGATTCTTCCGCCGAAGATGCCAGGCGCTCCTGATCTGCCTCCCACTTAGAATGCGCAAGTCGCTCATTGCGGTCACCTTCGAGCATTGCCTTGACGACTACATAGAACAAGAAGGCGACCCCCGCGCTCGGCAAGAGGGCGCCCAGAGCGATGACAACGGAATGCAGGCTCATGCTCACTCCGGTTTCAGCAGGGGGAACAGAATCGTTTCGCGGATACCGGCACCGGTGAACAGCATGACCAGGCGATCTATGCCTAGACCGAGGCCTCCCATCGGCGGCGCACCGTACTCGAGGGCGCGCAGGAAGTCTTCGTCCAGCTGCATCGCCTCCAGGTCTCCGGCAGCGGCCCGCAGCGACTGCGCGGTGAGGCGTTCGCGTTGCACGACGGGGTCGATGAGCTCCGAAAAGGCTGTTCCCCGTTCAGTCCCACCGATAATCAGGTCCCATGCCTCGATCAGCCCGGGGTCCTTGCGATGCGGCCGGGCGAGTGGCTGCGCAGATGGCGGATAGTCGCAGACGAACGTGGGCTGCAGGAGGGTCGGCTCGACGATCTCCCCGAAAAGCTCAACCACGAGCTTCTCGGCCTCCCAGTCGGGATGCACCGGAATCTCCCAGCGGCTGGCGATCGCCTGCAGGGCCTTGGCCTCTGTTTCGGGGGTGACGTCTTCTCCAACCGCCTCGGAAAGGCCTTGGTAGACGGGCAGCCAGCGCCATTCACCGTTGAGGTTGATCTCTCCGGAAGGAGTGTCGATGATCCGGGACCCGAAAGCGTCAGCGGCCGCGAGGACGACACCCTGCATGAGGTCCGCCATCGTATGTTGGTCTCCGAAGGCTTCATAGGCTTCGAGCAGCGTGTATTCGGGGCTGTGAGAGGAGTCGACACCTTCGTTGCGGAAGACGCGACCCATTTCGAAGACTTTGTCCACCCCCCCCACAACGGCTCGCTTGAGATAGAGCTCAAGGGCAATGCGAAGCGACATGTCGATATCGAAGGCATTGAGGTGGGTTGGAAAGGGCCGAGCCGCGGCCCCGCCGTGGACGAGCTGCAGAACAGGCGTCTCGATCTCGATGAAGCCACGACTGTGCAGGGTGTCGCGAACGGCGCGAACGATTGCCGCGCGACTGCGGACCATGTCGCGGGCTTCCTGTCGCACGATGAGGTCGGCATAGCGCTGGCGCACCCGCGACTCTTCGGACAGCTCGCTGTGCATGGTCGGAAGGGGGCGTAGTGCCTTGCTCGCCATGGACCACTCATCTGCCAGCACGGAGAGCTCGCCACGCCTGCTGGAGATCACCCGTCCGTGCACGAAGACGAAGTCGCCCAGGTCCACATCGGCCTTCCACGAGGCCAGGTGACGGTCACCGACCTCCGCCAGGCTGAGCATCACCTGGAGGCGGGTGCCGTCCCCTTCCTGAAGAGTGGCGAAGGCCAGCTTCCCGGAGTTGCGGATGAAGACGACGCGGCCGGCCACGCCCACGACGTCCTGGGTCTCCTCACCCACACCCAGATCGCCGTAGGCCGCCCTCACCTCGGCAAGCGTGTGGGTGCGAGGCACTCCCACCGGATACGGCTCACGACCTTCTTGCAGCAGGCGAGCCCTCTTGTCCCGGCGAACGCGCATCTGCTCGGGCAGGTCGCTCTCGGGTGCAGGGGGCTCGGTCACGCGCCAAGACTACCCAGCGGAGCTGCTCGCCCAGACCTGTTGGCCACTCGCAGCGGCTCCCGTGGTCGGTGACGCTTCAGAAGAGCGCGGCACCGCTCACCGCAAGCTCGAGGTCCAGGAGCTGCCGCTTGCGGTCGAGGCCCCCGCCGTAGCCGGTGAGGCTGCCATCCGAACCAACGACCCGGTGGCAAGGGATGACGATGCCGATCGGGTTCTTGCCATTTGCCAGGCCAACCGCGCGAGCGGCTCCGGGCGAACCGATTCGCGAGGCCAGGTCACCATAGGACTCGGTCCTGCCATAGGGAATCTCCTGCAGGGCAGCCCATACCCGGCGCTGGAACTCCGATCCCTCTGGTGCCAGGGGAAGGTCGAACGTGGTGAGCTCACCGGCGAAGTAGGCGTCGAGCTGCTCGGATGCCGACCTGAAAGGCTCAGCCTCACGGCCTCGCGGCTCGAGTTGGCCCAGCTCATCATCGTGGGGGCGGTGCCGCTGCAGATCCATGTAGAGGCAGCGAATCTGGCCATCCTCGGCAACAATCGTCAGCGGACCGAGCACGCTGTGTACAACGGTGTGGGTGCGCATCAGGCTGCCTCCTCGTCGGGCATGTGGTTGATCGGGTGGTCACCGGTGGCCCACAGATACTGCACGGCATAGGAACGCCAGGGGCGCCAGAGGTGTGAGTGGTCCGAAAGGGCACGCGGTGTCTCTGGCATCCCGAGCCGCCGCGCAGCGAGCTTGACGCCCAGATCGCCGGCGAGGAACGCATCTGGGTCACCCATGGCCCGCATGGCGATGCTCTCGACCGTCCAGGGCCCGAAGCCATGCAGTGACTGGAGCTTTGCCCGCGCCTCGCGCCAGTCGGCACCGATGTCCAGGTCGAGCTGTCCCTGCGCCAGTGCGAAAACAAGCCCCATGAACGTCCGCCTTCTCGACTCCGGCATGGCGAGATCGGACGGATCCATCGCCGCCAGGACCTGCGGGGTGGGGAAGAGGTGGGTCAGGCCGCCGTCAGGGTCTGAAACCTCACCACCGTAGGCACGGACCAGGCGCCCCGCGTGCGTCCGGGCTGCTGCCGTCGAAACCTGTTGTCCCAGAACGGCCCTGACCGCGAACTCGGATGGGTCAACAGTCCTCGGGACGCGGCGACCAGGATTCTGCGCCACGAGCTTGGCCATCAGCGAGTCTTGGGACAGAACAGCGTCAACAGCAACGGGGTCGGCATCGAGGTCAAGCATCCATCGACAACGGCTGATGGCACTGGCGAGGTCGCGCTGGTCGGTCAGCGAGATCTGACAGGCGACGTTGTCGTCGGTAGGCCTGAGGGCGACAACGGCATGACCGTGTGGAAGACGGATGGTCCGTCGGTAGGCGCCCCCGACCCATTCCTCCACACCTGGAACGGCGGTCGCCGCCAGGTGGCCGAACAGGTTGTCAGGGCAGAACGGCTTCCGGAACGGCAACCGCAGGGACAACCAGCCGGGAGTCGCCAAGGCAGGATCCGGCATACCTCTCCTCCCGCGCCGGCCTCCCCTGCCCGCCGCTCGAGCTCGAAGCTCCGTGGGCGACAAGGCGAAGACCTCCTGGACTGTGTCGTTGAAGGTCCGGATGCTGGCAAATCCGGCCGAGAAGGCGATCTCACTCACGGGGAGGGAGGTCGTCTCAATGAGAACCCTTGCCGTTTGGGCCCGTTGGGCTCGCGCAAGGGCAAGAGGACCAGCCCCGACCTCCGTGGTGAGCTGGCGCTGGATCTGACGGATGCTGTAGCCGAGTCGACTGGCCAAACCGGGTACGCCCTCACGATCAACGACTCCATCAGCGATAAGCCTCATGGCCCGGGCGACCAGATCCGAGCGGACGTTCCACTCCGGCGAACCCGGGCTGGCATCGGGTCGACAACGCTTGCAGGCCCGAAAGCCCGCCTGTTGCGCCGCGGCTGCGCTGGGGTAGAAGCGAAGGTTCTTCAGGTGCGGTCGGGCTGGACAGCTCGGTCGACAGTAGATGCGCGTGGTCACCACCGCGCAGAAGAACCACCCGTCAAAGCGAGAGTCCCTGGACCGGATCGCGCGCTCGCAGGCTTCGATGTCTTCGTACATGCCCACCAGCATGCCTCGCCGAAACGGTTCCTACTAGCGAAAAAACGCCATCACCGACGGCCTCTGGCTAGCACGGCCCCAGGGGCGCGATGCCCTGAGTCGTCTATGGCCCTACACCACGGGTGTGACAGTCGGGTGCGC
>JBDTOA010000172.1:0-4603 GCA_039933475.1 Dermatophilaceae bacterium | reverse complement strand
ACGTGGGCATCAACGAGGAGGGCTCGGTGGCCGCGTTCACCGCCGCCGGAACCTCCTATGCCACCCACGGCGTGCCGATGGTGCCGATCTACATCTTCTACTCGATGTTCGGGTTCCAGCGTTCCGGCGACGCGATCTGGGCGGCTGCCGACCAGATGTCGCGAGGGTTCATGCTGGGCGCCACGGCAGGGCGCACGACGCTGACCGGCGAGGGGCTGCAGCATGCCGACGGCCACAGCCCGCTGCTGGCCTCCACGAACACGGCCGTCGTGTCCTACGACCCCGCCTACTCCTACGAGATCGCCCACATCGTGGAGGACGGGCTGCGCCGCATGTACGGCGACCAGCCGGAGAACCTCATCTACTACATCACCCTCTACAACGAGCCCAACATCCAGCCGCCAGAACCGGAGGGCGTCGATGCCGAGGGCATCCTGAAGGGGATGTACCTCCTGTCGCGAGGCTCGTCGGACGGCTTGGGTGAGGACGCCAGAAGGGTGCAGCTGCTTGCCTCCGGCGTCGGCGTGCCCTGGGTCCTGGAGGCGCAGGAGCTGCTGAAGACGGACTGGGGCGTGGTCGCCGACGTCTGGTCGGTCACCTCGTGGAGTGAGCTCCGCAGGGACGCGATGGTCTGTGACGAGCTGGCCTTCCTGCACCCCGAGCAGGAGCAGCGGGTGCCTTTCGTGACCCAGAAGCTCCTTGGCGCGCCGGGGCCGGTAGTAGCGGTCTCCGACTACATGCGCGCGGTCCAGGACCAGATCGCCCAGTGGGTGCCCGGAGACTTCGCCTCCCTGGGGGCCGACGGGTTTGGTTTCTCCGACACCCGCGCCGCCGCTCGCCGCTACTTCCACATCGACGGCCCGTCCGTGGTCGTTCGGGCACTGCAGATGCTGGCCAAGCGCGGCGAGATGGACGCGTCGGTGGCGCAGGAGGCGGCCGCGAAGTACCGGCTTCTCGATGTCACCGCGGGTACCTCGGGCCAGGCCGGCGGCGAGTCCTAGCCGGCTCACCTCAGCTGGGAGCCGGTTACCGGTTTGTGTCGCCGTTACCGGCCGATCGACGGGCAACGGCGACTCAAACCGGCATTGGGGTCGGTGGCACGAACCAGGCGCCGGATGGATGCCGGCGAAGGCGTTGTGGCCGACATACAAATAGAGTGGCCGCATGGCGGCCCAACGTGCGCGCGGAAGCGCGGCCACCCAACGGCGCATCGAGGGCAGCGCAGGCTCACTCTCGACGGCCGCGAACAAGCACATGGAAAGCCACTACGACTGGTATCGCGCCCTCTCCGCTGAGGACCGCTCCTGGATCGGGCTCGTGGCCCAGGCCGGCATCGCGGCTTTCGTCGCCTGGTACCGCGACCCCAGCGACACCCCCCAGATCTCGGTGGACGTCTTCGGCACCGCTCCTCGCGAGCTCACCCGGTCGATCAGCCTCGTGCAGACGCTCGACCTGGTCCGCTCCGTCGTCGAGGTCGTCGAGGCCGAGGTTGCGCAGCTCGCAGCCCCTGGCGACGAGCAGAACCTGCGCGAGTGCGTGCTGCGCTACTCGCGCGAGATGGCCTTCGGGGCGGCTGAGGTCTACGCGGCGGCGGCTGAGGCGCGCGGCGGGTGGGACGCGCGGCTGGAGTCCCTTGTCGTGGACGCGGTGCTGCGCGGGGAGGCCGACGACTCGATGCAGTCGCGAGCCTCGGCGCTGGGCTGGGGATCGGTCAACCACGTGGCCGTGATCGCGGGAGTCACCCCTGAGGGGAACACCGCTGAGATCGTGGACTCGCTGCGGCGGAACGCTTCGCGGCTCGAGGTGGAGTGTCTGGCTGCGGTTCAGGGGCCACGTCTGGTGGCCATCCTCGGGGGCCTGGAGGACCCCTCCCCTACCGTCCTTGCACTTGCCGGCTGCTTTGGCGACGGGCCCATCGTCATCGGCCCGACCGTGCCTCACCTCTTCGCCGCCGGACGCTCTGCCCGGACCGCTCTCTCAGGCCTTGATGCGGCCCGCGCCTGGCCGGATGCTCCACGTCCCGTTCTTGCCGACGAGCTCCTGCCAGAGCGCGTTCTGGCAGGGGACGCGCCTGCTCGCCGGGCCCTGATCGACCGCGTCTACCGCCCGCTGTCGATGGCCGGAAAGTCGCTGTTCGAGACGGCAACGACCTACCTGGATGGCGGAGGCGGGCTCGAGTCCACGGCCAGGGTGCTGTTCGTCCACCCCAACACCGTGCGCTATCGGCTCGGGCGGATAGCCGCGGTGACCGGGTACGACCTGAGCCATCCACGCGAGGCTCACACCGTGCGGGTAGCCCTTGCCATCGGACGCCTGGCCGAGCCCTCCGAGCGAGGGTGGCGGCGCTCGCTCCAAGGTAAAGTGGCTCAGGAAGGTCGAGCGCCCGACAGACCGCTTTTGTAGGAATCCTCTAAATCGGGCGGTGATTGTTGGTCACGTTCGATCACGACTTGATCACGGCCCAACCGAAAGGCTGACTGCGTGCTTGTTCTCGTCTGCCCTGGACAGGGCTCCCAGACCCCCGGTTTCCTCGCTCCATGGCTCGACCTGCCGGGATTCCGCGACCGGCTGCAGTGGCTCTCCACCGTTGCCGGTATCGACCTGGTCAAGCACGGCACCGAGTCTGACGCCGAGACCATCAAGGACACGGCGATCGCCCAGCCCCTCATCGTGGGAGCCGGTCTCATCTCACTGCTTGCGCTGTTCGAGCACCCGGCCGACGGCTTCCGGCTGGTTGCCGGCGGCGCCGGTCACTCGGTCGGCGAGATCACCGCTGCCGCAGCCGCCGGGGTGATCAGCGCCGAGCAGGCGATGGTCTTCGTCCGCGAGCGGGGCCGTCTGATGGCCGAGGCAAGTGCGCTTGCCCCAACCGGTATGAGCGCCGTCGTGGGCGGCGACAGCGAGGACGTGGCGAGGGTGCTGCTCAAGCACGGCCTCGTCCTGGCAAACAACAACGGCGGCGGACAGGTCGTGGCCGCCGGCACGGCTGAACAGCTGAGGGCGCTGACGGACGACCCTCCTGCAAAGGCACGCGTGATCCCGTTGCAGGTTGCAGGGGCCTTCCACACAGAGCACATGGCTCCAGCGGTCAAGGGGCTTGCTGCCATGGCCAGGGCCATGTCGACCCACGACTCACGTTCACGGCTGGTGTCCAACCGGGACGGCACCGTGGTTCACAGCGGCCCTGAGGTCCTCAACCGGATGGTCACCCAGGTCAGCAGCCCGGTTCGGTGGGATCTGTGCATGGAGACGTTCAAGGACTTCGGCGTGACCGGCCTGATCGAGATCCCACCGGCCGGCGCACTGGCCAACATGGCCAAGCGCGGGCTTCCCGGCGTAGAGATCCTGGCCCTGAAGTCTCCCGACCAGCTCAGCGAAGCCCACCGGATGATCCGCGAGCATGGGACGCCCAGCCAGATCGCTGATACCCCGACCTGGCGGCTGCTCATCGCACCAGCCAAGGGGATCGTGAGCTTCACCCCCTCCGAGCCGGGCACCGACGTGGTCCCGGGCTCCGTGGTCGCCGAGGTGAAGACCCGACGCGACACCTTCGATGTCACCGCGCCTTACGGTGGTCAGGTCATCGAGTGGCTGGTCGAGGATGGTGACCCCGTGTCCCCAGGGCAGCCGCTGCTGCGCCTGCACCCGAGCGCAGCCTGACCCGAGTCCCGAGCAACCGCAGCAGCACCCACAACAGCAACCGTCCGTGATAGCAGCCCGAGATCCACGTCCCAACCAACCGGAGACGAAATGACCGCGACAGTCCACCAGCCTCGCCCGACCCTGAACGACCGGACCGGACCAGCACATGCCCGTCTATGGGGCGTCGGTGGCTACCGCCCGGAGCGCGTCGTGACCAATGACGAGATCTGCGAGCACATCGACTCCACCGACCAGTGGATCCGTGACCGTACTGGCATCGTCACGCGTCGTTTTGCGGCCCCCGACGAGACGGTGGTCGACATGGCGGCCGCCGCGTCCGGCGACGCGCTGAAGGCCGCCGGAATCACCGGGTCGCAGGTCGGCGCCGTCATCGTCGCGACCGTCACCCACCCCTACCAGACCCCTTCCGCCGCGGCGTCCCTCGCGGAGCGCATCGGCGCCACCCCAGCTGCGGCCTTTGACATCTCGGCGGCCTGCGCCGGCTACTGCCACGGCATCGCCCTGGCCAACGACATGGTCCGCGGCGGCACCGCGGAATACGTCCTCGTAGTGGGAGTCGAGAAGCTGTCCGACTTCACCGACAAGAACGACCGAGGCTCAGCCTTCATCTTCGGCGACGGTGCTGGCGCCGCGGTCGTCGGTCCCTCGGACTTCCCCGGGATCGGGCCAACGGTCTGGGGTTCCGACGGTTCCAAGTGGAAGACCATCTCGTCGCGCAACTCCTGGATCGAGGTACGCAACGGTGGAGGCGACGTCGACTGGCCGGCGATCACGATGGAGGGTCCAGCAGTATTCCGCTGGGCCGCCTTTGAGATGGCTAAGGTAGCCCAGACTGCCCTCGATGACGCAGGTATCAAAGTGGACGACCTTGATGCCTTCATCCCGCACCAGGCCAACAACCGCATTACCGACACCTTGGTCAAGCAGCTCAAGATGCCAG
>JBDTOA010000171.1:0-4621 GCA_039933475.1 Dermatophilaceae bacterium | reverse complement strand
TGCTCTGCCAATTGAGCTACAGGGGAATGCTGCGGGTGAGACTGTAGCAAAGGACCTCACCGGTTCTGAAACGGGTTGGCCAGCCCGAACTGGTCAGGCCGGCAACCCAACCTGGTCCTTGAGATGGGCCAGAGCAGCCCGAACGTGCGCCTGCACCTCTGGGTCATCTGGGTATGTCGACTGACCCAGGATGGTCTGGGGTATCAGCTCGCCGTTGGCGAAATCCTGCCGGATGGCGACGCGGCCCGAACGCCGGTCACCGAGGTTGAGGCGCGCCGAAAGGACGACGCTGGCCTGGACCCTCTCGCGGACCGTCTCGGGCAGCAGGGTCGCCTGGTCACGCATGGACCACAGCGCCTGGTCGGCCCCGTCGGCCCAGGTCACGGTCAGAGTCGCCGTGTCCGGGTCCCACACCCCGGTACTCACGGACAGCCAGCGGCGCCGGGAGGTGCGCTGGCCGTCCGGGGTCACGACGGCGATGGCGTAGGTCGTGGCAACGACATGGGCGCCGGTGATGTCGTCGACCGCGAACGAGAGGACCTGCTCACCTCTGGCCAGCTCAAGGGCGGTCACGACGATCGGGGACGGCTCGGCCCGAGGGGTCCTGCGGGTGAACAGTCTCATCAGCCCAGTGTGGACCGTAGGGTCGCCAGCTCGCGCTGGAGGACCTGCAGGTGGATGCCGAGCTCGCGGCCGCCAGCGCTGTCGTCGGGCGGAACACGTCGCATCGCACTGATGGCGTCGCCAATCTGGCGGGTCAGGACCACTTCCTGGATCCGGACCAGGAGCTCATCGACGTATCGGCGCTCGGGCAGGCCGGTCTGGGGGTCGAAGCGGGCTGGCACTGATGCCACGGCGAGCTCGCTGATCAGGGGTCGCACCGTCAGCGCAGCGGCCTCGCTGACCCTGTCGGTCCACTGACCGGGTGCTGTGGCGGCCTCGATACCGCCCGCCACCCGGATTGCGTCAAGCACTGCCCGATGCGCGGGGGCGCTGAACGAGTCGGCGGTGATGGACTCGAACCCAGCGGGGTCGACCAGGTTCGGGAACTGCAGCACCGCCTGCAGCAGCTGTCGCTCAGCGGAGACCACCGGGTCACGAAGGTCCGGGCGGGCCAGCTCGAAGGCATGCTCGTGGCCCTGGTCCGCGGCGACCTCCCCAGGGGAGTCTGGCGAGGACGCTGAGTCGGCGGAAGGGCGAGTGGCCGCGGGGGTGGCGCGCGCCGCCATACGGGTGGACCGACCGACCTCGCCCGCGACGAGCTCGACCTCCACGCCCAGCCACCCGGCCACCGTTCGGGTGTACTCGGGGCGCAAGGAGCGGTCACGGATGCCCGCGACGATGGGAGCGACGGCCTCGAGGGCACGGACGCGACCCTCGGCGTTGGACAGGTCGAAGCGGGCGATGGTGGTTCGCACAGCGAACTCGAACATCGGCACCGCGTCCTCGACGAGGGCGCGCACCGCATCGTCTCCCCCGGCCTGCCGCAGCTCGCACGGATCCTTGCCGGACGCCTCGACCGCCACGAAGGACTGTGAGGCCCAGCGCTGGTCCTCTCCGAAGGCACGCATCGCAGCCTTCTGGCCGGCCGCGTCGCCGTCGAAGGTGAAGATCACCCGGGCCGGGGCAAGGTCGCTCTCGTCTCGCATGATGCGTCGCAGCACCTTGATGTGCTCGACGCCGAATGCCGTTCCGCACGTGGCCACTGCGGTCTCAACGCCGGCCAGGTGGCAGGCCATCACGTCGGTGTAGCCCTCGACCACGACGGCCTGACGGTCCTTGGCGATGAGCTTCTTGGCGACGTCGAGCCCGTAGAGCACCGAAGACTTCTTGTAGATCGCCGTCTCGCTGCTGTTGAGGTACTTGGCCTCGATGCGGTCGTCGTCGAAAAGGCGCCGTGCACCGAATCCGACCACGTCGCCGGTGATGTCGCGGATCGGCCACATCAGGCGGCCACGGAAGCGGTCGTAGAGGCCGCGCCCACGACCGGCCAGCCCGCCCGCGACGATCTCGTCGTCGGTGAAACCCTTGGCCCGCAAGTGTTTGGTGAGCTCCTCGCCCCCTCTCGGGGAGAACCCGACGCCGAACTTGTCAGCCGCAGCCCGGTCGAACCCCCGCTCGCGCAGGAAGTCCCGCCCGGCGCGTGCCTCAGGCAGGTTGACCAGCGCGTCGCTGTAGTACTCACTGGCCACGCGGTGGGCCTCGACCAGTCGCGACCGCTTGCCCAGGCCCTCGCCGGTGCGAGGTGCACCGCCCTCTTCGTACCGGAGCTCCATGCCGAGCTTGGCGGCGAGGCGTTCCACCGCCTCGGCGAAGGTCAGGTGCTCGACCTTCTGCACGAAGGAGATGACGTCGCCCCCCTCGCCACAGCCAAAGCAGTGCCAGGCTCCGACCACGGGGCGGATGTTGAAGGAAGGGCTCTTCTCGTCGTGGAAAGGGCACAACCCTTTCAACGATCCGGGGCCCGCGGTCCGCAGGGTCACGTGTTCGCGCACGACGTCCTCGATGGACGACCGCTCCTTGACCTGAGCCACGTCCTCAGCCTTGATCAAACCCGCCACACATGCCTCCTCCGCGCCGTGGTGAGTCTAGGCGGTCAGCCGTTGTGGGTGGGGTTCAACACCAGGACCTGTGCAAAGCAAGGGCGCGGGGATCCGATAGCGAGGCCACCTGGTCGATGATGACGCGCAGCGCCGCCCCCTCGTCGCCGGCGCCCTGGAAGTCGACCAGATGGAGGGGGTCAAGTCGGGTTTCCGGCTGTTCGCGGTAGGCGTCCACGAGCTCGTGAACCAGCTCGCGCTGTCCTCCCATGAACGACTTGCGCTCGTCGGTGAACATCACGAAGTGGGCGGCCGTGGCCTTCAGGACGGCGCACTCTGCCCGGGCATCGTCAGGAATGACCAGATCAGCCGCGTAGCGGGTCAGCGGACCCTCACCGTGCTTGGCCCGCGTGGCCACCTCGACGGCCCCGACGAACCGCCCGATCAGCAGACTGGTCATGTCCTTCAACGCGGCCAGGTCGGTGCGAGAGCCGTCGTGGGACAGCGGGATCCACCCCGTGGCCAGCAGCCGGGCCAGGGCCTCGGCCAGCTGGGCGTCGTCCAGGTCGCTCGCATACAGCTCTCGTGCCATGACGATGACCGGCGCCATGTCCGGCGCCGATCGGAACGAACGAAGGTCGACGCGCCCGGAGGCCACAGCGTCCTCGACGTCGTGCACCGAGTAGGCCACGTCGTCCGACCAGTCCATCGCCTGGGCCTCGAGGCAGCGCCGACCGTCCGGCACGGATCCGCGATACCAGCGGAAGACCTCGAAGTCATCCGGATAGACACCGAACTTGCCGGTGCCCCAACGCTCTTCGTCTCTTCCCCAGGGATACTTCGTCACCGCGTCCAGGCTGGCCCGGGTGAGGTTGAGCCCGGCCGGACGGCCATCGGGATGCACGCGTTTGGCCTCCAGACGGGTCAGCAGCCGCAGGGTCTGGGCGTTGCCCTCGAAGCCCCCGATATCAACGGCGATGTCGTTCAAGGCCGTCTCGCCATTGTGGCCGAAGGGTGGGTGGCCCAGGTCGTGGGCAAGGCATGCGGTGTCGACCACGTCCGCATCGCAACCCAGCGCGGAGCCGAACTCCCGGCCGATCTGGGCAACCTCGAGCGAGTGGGTCAGCCGGTTGCGGACGAAGTCGTCGCTGTCCGGCTGCACCACCTGGGTCTTGGCCGAGAGCCTCCGCAGGGACGCGGAGTGCAGCACCCGCGCACGGTCTCTTGCGAAGTCATCCCGGTCGGCCTGCTTGAGCGCCGGGTCCTCACGGACCCAACGCTCGCGGTCGGCAAGGGCATACGTGCTCACAACGACGCACTGTATGCCGGGAAGTCGCCCACGGTGCTACGGGGCCGTTCGCGCGAACGCGAGCACGGCCATACGAAAGCACCGCACCGCCCAGCGCCAGGCTGGGAGATGCGGTGCTTGTCGAGATCCCGACGCACAGGAGGCGTAGCGCGTCAGGACGTTTGCGCGGTCAGGCCTTGGCGCCGACCGGTTCGCCGGAATCCACATCGGCTCGGCGCGCGGGAGTGAGGACCACCGATTTCGCGACCTTCCTCAGAGCAAAGCCGAGCGCTGCGAACAGGACGCCCAGACCTATGACCAGTGCCGCCACGCCGAAGGCGACGACCGAGGTGAAGAGCGAGGCCCGCAGGAACGACCCGTTCATCGTGGAGTCGCGTGTTGCGGCGAGGGCCAGGACGTCGGGGTTCTTGGCGATCTCGTCCTTGCTGAGGCCCGAAGCGGCGAGCTTGGCCTTGAGCGCCTTGGCGTCGGCCCCGATCTCGGCATACGTACGGTTGTTGGCACCCTCGAGGGCGTGGTGGTTGATCGCATTGGCCTGCGCATAGGCGGTGAACGGGCCGGCGACCGGCTTGCCGGCCAGGGGGCCCGGGTCCTTGTCCGTCACTGCGGCAACCGTGATGTTCTCAGCCTTGAGCTGGGAGGTGACAAGCGCCCAGGTGACGCCTCCCGCGACGATCATGAGGATGCCGGCCATGATCGTGAGCAGGCCGATGAACCTGACCGATCGGTTGGTGGTGGTGTTCGACATGGCCTGATGTTCCTTTCACAGACT
>JBDTOA010000170.1:0-4633 GCA_039933475.1 Dermatophilaceae bacterium | reverse complement strand
GTGAGGTTCGTTCGGCGTCGGCCACGCAGCTGGCCAGGCCGACGCCGCGGAATGCCGCGCCGGTCAAGTACAGCCCGGGCAGGTCGCCCAAAGCCGCGTCCACGGCGTCGAGCCGCTTCTGATGGCCAACCACGTACTGCGGCATCCCGTTTGGCCAACGCTGGATGCTCTGATGGATCGGGCCCGAAGTCAGGCCCATAGCCTCGATCAGCTCTTCGTGCACGCCGCGCACAAGTGCGTCGTCGTCCATGTCCAGCCACCGGCTGTCACCACGGCGGCCGACCATGCAACGAATCAGGACGAGGTTGTCATCGTGCAGGTGTGGCCACTTGGCGCTCGACCAGGTGCACCCCACCAGGAACTTGCCCTCCTCCGGAGGGACCAGGAAACCGGTGCCGTCCAGCGGTCGGCCCATGGCCGAGGGCGGATAGGCCAGCCAGATCGTGGCGACATCGACGTAAGGGATCTCGTCCAGCACCGTTGCGACTGCTGGCGCGAGGTCAGTCAGGAGCGCTGAGGTGACGAACGCGGGAGTCGCCAGGACGACCGCGTCTGCGGCGACGCTCTGCCCGTCGGCGAGGTCCACCCGGTAGCCGGCGCCTTCGCGAGCAACAAGGCTGACATTGGAGTTCAGCCGCACGTCGGTCTTGCCCAGCCGAGCCGCGAGTGCGTCGACGACGCGAGCCAGCCCACCGGCAAGGGTGATCAGAACCGGGCCACCCGACTTGGGTGCGGCATGGTGACGAAGCTTGAGCAGCCCGAGATACAGGCTGCGGTTCTTGCGGGCGAGGGAGGCGATCTCGGGGACGGTACTGCGGGCGCTGAGCTCCGCAGCCCGGCCGGCATGCACCCCACCGAGCAGCGGCTCGACCAACCTGTTGAACACCTGCGGCCCAAGTCTGGGCGCGACCAGGTCGGCGATCGACGGGTCGTCCGAGAGCGAACGGTTGCGTGGCAGCACCAGGTCCAGGCCCGCGCGGAGCAGGCCCATGGGGGAGAGAAGCTGCGACTTCACCAGCGGAACCAGCCGGTCGGGGACCCCGAACATGGTGCCCGTGGGGAGCCGGCGCAGACGTCCGCGCGACCAGATATGCGCGCCAAGTGACTCAGGCGCAACCAGCTCGTCGTTGAACCCGAGGTCCTTGAGCAGCGCAGCCATCGCGGGGACCCGCATGAGCAGCGCATCGGGACCGGTGTCGACCAGGTGCCCGCCGAACTCCTGCGTGGCAACCTTGCCGCCGAGCTGCGGACCCGCCTCAACGAGGGTGACCTGGACCCCTTCACCCAGGCTGCTGTGGATGAAGTGCGCAGTCGCCAGACCGCTCATCCCGCCGCCGACGACCACAACCTTTGGTTGAGTCTGCATCCTGCTCCTCTTCCCACCAAAGGCGTGACCTCAAGTGTCTTGACCAGCCTCACAGCCGATCTTGTTCTGGCACAGAGACCTTGGTCCCGCTCCGCGCCCGGCGGTGACTATCTACGGACTATCTGTTGGCACCTTTACGGACTCGCGGCACCCGAGCCGGTTTGGCATAGGCCTCGCGCATGTGGTCGGTCGAGAGATACTCGGCGATGCCGAGCAGGATGAGGCTGAAGAAGATCTGCTCCGTGACCATCCACAGCGGATAGAGCCCCGGTATGGCGGCCGTCACCAGGGCGACGACCGGAAAGATCTTGCTGAACAGCCTCAACCGTGAGTAGGCCCAGTAGTAACCGTGCTGCGCGCGCCACGCGAAGAAGAACAACGTCGTCGTCATACCGAGGACGATGGCCAGGCGCATCCACACGATCCAGGGGACGGAGTCGCCGCGCAGGTGAAGCATCACCGGTATGGCCAGGGCACCGATCCCGAGGACCAGCTCGATGACCAACAGCCACGTGATGGCCACGAAGACGTGGCGCGTTCTCGGGTCGGTCCGCATCTTCTCCGAGATGGTGTGGTCAGCATGCCGGCCGCCGGCGAAGCGGTCGACTTCGAGTAGAAGGCTCTCGACGTTCATGGCCGCTCCTTTCGGGCGTCAGTCACTGGAGGTCAAGGTTAGGCCACCGTAAGCGGGCAACCGGCACAGGCCTTGGGCATCTCGGGTCCGGTGGGGCATCCGGAGCCGCAGCCGCTCCCGGCAATCGCGACCACGCCGAGGCGCTCCGCGTGGTCGAGAACCGCCTGCACGAGCGAGGTCGAGAGCCCGAGCCGGGATGCGACCTGAGCCGGTGTGCCGCCACGTGCTTCGGCCTCGTCCAGCACTGTGGTCCAGGCGCTCAAAGCCGCGACCCGATTTGGAACACCAGCACCGCGAGAACCCACGCGCCGGCGAGCTGGGCCAGCAGCGCGGACCCGGTCGGCCGCCATCCGAACAGTCGTCGCTGCTCGGCCAGGGCCGCGACGCAGGGGGTGTAGGCGAGCACGAAGACCATGAAGGCGAGGGCTGCCGCGCCGCCGTGACCGCCGGAGGACTCGTTGAAGGAGGCGCGCAGCTGCTCGCCCAGGCCCCCCGCCTTGGCAGCGTCGGCCGGCTTGGCGACCGCATAGGACTGAGCGAAGGAGCCGACGACAACCTCCTTGGCCACGAACCCAGTCATCAGGGCCGCTGCTGCGTGGTCGTTGCCGAACCCGGCCGGCGCCAGCACCGGAGCGATGCCTTTTGCCACCAGGGAGTAGACGCTGTCGTCCACCGGCACGTCGCCGATGCTGTGCCCACCGGTCGCGGGAAGGGCCATCAGCAGCCACACGACGCACATGGTGATCACGATGATCTGCCCGGCGCGGGCGACGAAGGACCCGACCCGCAGCCGGACCGACATGGCCAGGGTGCGCACGTGTGGGCGCTGGTAGGCCGGGAGCACCAGGATCAGCGGCTCGGCGTGCACGTCCCGGAACGCGGTACGGCGCAGCAGGAGGCCGCCGCCGAGAACGAGCAGCACGCTGGTGAGGTACATGGCGAAGATGACGGTGCCGGCATGAGCGGGGAAGAAGGCACTGGCCAGCAGCACATAGACCGTCAGCCGCGCCGAGCACGAGGTGAGGGGGATCAGCAGCCCGGTCAGCAGCCGTTGCCGGGCGCTGGGCAGGATCCGGGTCGCGGCGAGGGCGGGCAGGTTGCAGCCGAAGCCGATGATCAGGGGTAGCAGCGCGCGCCCGTCCAGGCCGAGGGACCGCATCGCGCGGTCGGCCACGAAGGCGGCCCGGGCCAGGTAGCCGGAGTCCTCGAGGACGCCGAGGGCGGCGAACATGATGGCCATGACCGGCAGGAAGGTCAGCACCGTCCCGACGCCCACGAGCAGACCGTCGACCAGCA
Source organism: Dermatophilaceae bacterium (assembly GCA_039933475.1). GTDB lineage: Bacteria > Actinomycetota > Actinomycetes > Actinomycetales > Dermatophilaceae > UBA4719. The sequence goes on along the minus strand of JBDTOA010000170.1, from coordinate 1,337 downwards.
GCCCCTGCAGCCAGCCGTGGTCCAGGCCGACGACACCGAGCATCGAGGTGACCGCCGTGGCCACCGGCCCGTTGACCAGCTGGCCGATGAGCCCCTGCAGCGGCGCCGCGAACTTGGTGGTGAGCTCGAACAGCAGCCACACGACGCCAAGGAACACCGGTATGCCGGCCCACGGGTTGAGCAGGACCATGTCGACGCGGTCGGAGAAGGTACGCCGCAGCACTCGCCCATTGGCGCCCGCAGACAGGTGGTCCGACTCCGGCGCCAGGCGCGTCCTGACCTGCTCGACCACGTGCTCGACCCAGGCGAAGACCGTCTCGGCGTGGGCGACCTCCCGCTCAAGATCGGGGGTCGCACTGCTGGGCACCGCGCTGACCGATACAGGGTCGATGCCGATCAGGTGCCTCGGGTGGGCGGCCACGTCGTCGACAGCGCGTGCCAGCTCGGACTGCCCCCCGTCGCCGCGGCTACGTCCGTACACAGGGACGACGGGAACGCCGAGGATGGACCCGAGGGTTGCCGCCAGCGTCTCCGGAGGGACTGTCGCAATCGTTGAGTCCGCAGAAGCCGCAACGAGATCCAGCATCGTCAGGGCGACGACAAGGGGCACGCCAGTCTCCGCCACCTGGGCGAGAAGGTAGAGCGACCGGGTGAGCGCAGTGGCGTCGAGGACGACGACGGCAACTCCTGGCCGGCCGATGTCCTGCGCCGAGCTCTGTGCGAGCTCCCGCACGGCGTCGGCGCTGACCTGCTCGTCGACCGAACGGGCCAGGAGGCTGTAGGTGCCGGGCAGGTCCACGATCGCCCGCTCGACAGCAGGGGCGTCGGGGCCAAAGCTGCCAGACGGGGTGCGCCAGGTGCCGGTGGTGAGCTCAACCGTGGTGCCGGGCGCGTTCATGGTGCGCTGCCGGGCTCCGGTCAGCGCGTTGAAGAGGGTGGACTTGCCGACGTTGGGTCCGCCCACAAGCAGCACGCGCAGCCGGTCCGGCATCGTGGCGGTCGCGGTCGCGGACCGGCCGGGGTCAGGCGCCGTTGAGTTGCCGTGACAGCTCATCCGCGGGGGTTGACGTGCTCGACGTCGATGAGGGCCGCCGTACCGCCGTCGAGGGCGAACCGGGACCCGGCAACGGCGACCACGCGCCCGCCGAAGGCAGCCTGCTGGGTGATGTGGGCGAGCGTCCCGAGCCGGATACCCATCTCGTTGAGGCGAAAAGCGGCCGCGGGCGGCAGACGGACCCCCGTCACGCGCAGCTCTGCACCGGCCGGACTCTCTCGCAACGTCATGCCCTTGACCATAGGTGATGAGGTAAGGCTTGCCTTGGGACTTTGGTCCCGTC
>JBDTOA010000169.1:0-4669 GCA_039933475.1 Dermatophilaceae bacterium | reverse complement strand
TATGTGTCATTTCGAGCAATTGTTACCGACCGGTAGCAAAGGGGACTCGGGCGCCCTAATGTGAGAGACATGACCCCGGACCTGCTTGCCGATCCTGAAACCGACCGCACAGCAACGTATGCCGTCGATCCGGGGCTCGCGCGACGCCTGACCGCGCGTGCTGTGTGCAGGCCTCGGCCCGCCAGGACGCTGACCCACACACCGATGACAGGCGCACCACTCGCATCGCTGCCCCAGTCGACCCCATCGGACGTCAAGGTGGCGTACACAGCCGCGCGAGCCGCTCAACGCTCCTGGGGGCGGACGTCTATACCGAACCGGGCCTCGATCTTCCTGCGGTTCCATGACCTCGTCCTGCAGCATCAGGTCCAGCTGCTCGACCTGATTCAGCTCGAGTCGGGCAAGGCTCGGACGCACGCGTTCGAGGAGGTGGCGGACACCGCCATCGTGAGCCGTCACTACGCGCGTCGGGCAACGCGATATCTGCGTCCGCGGCGCCGTCAGGGAGCCTTCCCGCTTCTCAGCCAGGCGGTTGAGCAGCGCCATCCCTTCGGTGTTGTTGGCATCGTTGCTCCCTGGAACTACCCGCTGACCCTGTCGATCACCGATGCGATCCCGGCCCTCCTGGCCGGCAATGCTGTGGTGCTCCGGCCGGACAACCACAGTGCGCTGACTGCTCTGGCGGCGGTAGCCCTTCTCGACGAGGCAGGGCTGCCCGAGGGCGTTCTTCAGGTCGTGCTGGGGGATGGCCCGACGATCGGCGCCGCGGTGCTAGAGCTTGCAGACTATGTCTGCTTCACCGGGGCAACAGCGACCGGACGTTCTGTGGCTCAGAACGCGGCTGGCCGTCTGGTCGGCGCGTCGCTGGAGCTCGGGGGCAAGAACGCGATGTACGTCGCCGGGGACGCCAACATCGGCAAGGCCGTCGTGGGTGCCGTCAGAGCGTGCTTCTCCTCGGCCGGCCAGTCGTGCGTGTCGATCGAGCGGTTGTACCTGCACGAGCGCATCGCTGACGAGTTCCTGGCCGCGTTCATCGTCGGCGTGAGCGCTCTGCGTCTTTCGCCCGACCTGACCTTCAACGCCGATATGGGCTCGCTTGCGTCGGCCGCCCAGCTCGAACGGGTGAGGGCGCACGTGGAGGATGCCAGGTCCAAAGGCGCCGTGGTGCTGGCAGGTGGCCGTGCCCGTCCCGAGATCGGCCCCTACTTCTACGAGCCCACCATTCTGGCCGGGGTCACGGCGGCCATGGCTTGCCGCGACGACGAGACCTTCGGCCCGGTCGTCTCCGTGACCCGGGTGAGCAGCGATGACGAGGCCGTCCGGCTGGCCAACGACAGCGACTACGGCCTCAACGCCTCGGTGTGGACGCGTGACATCGCCCGGGGCCGGCGGATCGCCCGGTCGATCAAGGCCGGCACGGTCAACATCAACGATGGCTACGCCGCTGCGTGGGGCAGCGTGGGGGCTCCGATGGGAGGCATGAAGCGCTCCGGCCTCTCGCGGCGCCACGGGATCGAGGGCATCACCAAGTACACCGAGAGCCAGAACGTCACCGCCCAGCACATCCTTGGCTTCGTCGCACCGCTGCGGCTCTCCGACGAACGTTGGGCAGCCACCCTGACCGTGGCTCTGCGCACCATGAAGCGACTGGGTGTGCGGTGAGGGTTGAACGCGGTGCCAATGCAGACGACGACGAGTACGACTACGACGTCGTGGTGGTCGGCTCGGGCTTCGGTGGGTCGGTAGCTGCGCTGCGCCTGACCGAAAAGGGACATCGCGTCCACGTCATCGAGTCCGGTCGCCGCTTCGCGGACGAGGACTTCGCGAGGACATCCTGGGATCTGCGCCGCTACCTCTGGGCGCCTCGACTGAAATGCTTTGGTGTACAACGGATCCACCGCCTCCCTGACGTCATGATCCTGGCGGGCGCCGGCGTGGGTGGGGGCAGCCTCAACTACGCCAACACCCTGTATGTGCCGCCCGTCGCGTTCTTCCGGGATCCGCAGTGGGCCGAGATCACCGACTGGCAGTCCGAGCTGGCGCCGCATTATGAGACGGCGTCCCGGATGCTGGGCACGGTCACCAATCCGTGCGATGGGCCGGTCGAACAGGTAATGCGCCAGACTGCCGACGATCTGGGGGTTGGCAGCACCTTTCGCAAGACGCCGGTCGGGGTCTTCTTCGGCAAGCCTGGTGAGAGCGTGACCGACCCGTACTTCGGCGGGGCCGGCCCGGATCGCACCGGCTGCACCCTCTGCGGCAACTGCATGGTCGGCTGTCGCGTCGGTGCCAAGAACACCTTGGTCAAGAACTACCTCGCCCTGGCTGAAGGCCTTGGTGCCACGATCGAGCCCATGCGCACGGTGGTTGCCGTCGAGCCGATCGACGACCGCCACCGGGAGGGCGGATACCGCGTGACCACGGAGGTGACCGGAGCCTGGGCCCGCAAGGGGCGTCACAGCGTCACCGCCTCGCAGGTGGTGTTCGCGGCCGGGGCCTGGGGGACCCAGCGACTCCTGCACCGCATGGCGCAAGAGGGACGACTGGGTGATCTCTCACCTCGTCTCGGTGAGCTGACCCGGACCAACTCGGAGGCTCTAGGTGGCGCGTTGACCGTTCGCGTGCCGCGCGACGTGGACCTGACCAAGGGCGTGGCGATCACGTCCTCGTTCCATATCGACGACGAGACGCACCTCGAGAACGTGAGGTACGGCAAGGGGTCCAACGCGATGGGCCTGCTCGCCACGATCCTGGTCGAGGGCGGTGGGTCCATCCCGCGCCCACTGCGCTTCCTGGCCCAGTCAGCGCGGCACCCATCCGCATTCCTGCGCTCGCTCTCCGTCCGGCGATGGAGCGAGCGCACCGTCATCGCCCTGGTCATGCAGTCCCGCGACAACTCGCTCACGGTCTCGGCCAAAGTGCGTCGAGGTGGCGGGGTCGGCCTGACCTCGAGGCAAGGACACGGCGAGCCGAACCCGACGTGGATCCCCAGTGGGCACAGGGCCATTCGCCAGCTGGCAAGCCGGCTGCAAGAACGGACCAACGTCCCGGTGCTGCCTGCCGGCTCACTCAGCGAGGTTGTGGACGTCCCGCTGACGGCCCACTTCCTCGGCGGTGCCGTCATCGGCGGCGACCCGTCCACAGGCGTCGTGGACCCGTGGCACCGGGTCTGGAGCTACCCCGGGCTCCACGTGGTCGACGGGGCGGCGGTCTCGGCGAACCCCGGCGTCAACCCGGCTCTGACCATCACGGCCCAGGCCGAGCGGGCCATGTCCTTCTGGCCCAACCGGGGAGGCGACGACCCCCGTCCCCGGCAAGGTGCGGCATACGAACGTCTGGGCGCCCTCGCCCCGCCATTGCAGCTCTAGACCACCCGTTGGCGGGTTTCCATCGTGGTTGGCGGTCGAGATCGCGCCATCGGCGATGGAAACCTGCTAACGGTGCGGATGGGCCGCTGGCTCCGACGCCGGCTCGTCCCTCCACGAACGCCAGAGGGCGGCGTAGGCACCATTGGCAGCAACCAGCTCGTCGTGGGTGCCGATCTCGGTGATGTTTCCGTCCTCCACCACGGCGACACGGTCTGCGTCGTGGGCAGTGTGCAGGCGGTGGGCGATCGCGACAACGGTGCGCCCCTGGACGACGGCGGCCAGGGAGCGCTCCAGGTGACGCGCGGCACGGGGGTCCAGCAACGAGGTGGCCTCGTCCAGCACGAGGGTATGGGGGTCGGCCAGCACCAGCCGGGCGAGGGCCAGCTGCTGCGACTGGGCCTCGGCCAGGGCGCGGCTGCCGCTGCCGACCATTGTTGCCAGGCCATCGGGCAGGTCACTGACCCAGCCCTCGGCATCCACGGCGCGAAGCGCGGACCAGAGGTCGACGGTGCTGGCATCTGACCGCGCGAGCAGCAGGTTGTCGGCGAGCGTTCCCACGAAGACGTGGTGCTCCTGCGTCACCAGCGCCACCTCGCCCCGGAGCTGTTCGAGCTCGAGGTCCACCAGTGGCACGCCTCCGACCTCGACCCTGCCCGATCGCGGACCGTCGATCCCGGCGAGCAGCCGCCCCAGCGTTGACTTTCCGGCGCCGGACGGACCCACGATGGCAAGTCGCTCACCCGGTTTCAGCTCAAGCGAGACACCGTTGAGGACGTCGTGGCCGACGCGGTAGGAGTAGCGAACATCCTCGACCCCGATGTCCCGTCCCCTGGGCGACTCGCCTGTTGAGTGGCGGTCCGGCGGCACGTCAGCGACCCCGATGACCCGCGCCAGCGAGGTTGCGCCGACCTGGATCTCGTCGAGCCAGCTCAGCAGCTCGTCAAGAGGCCCGGCCATCTGCTGGACGTAGAGAGTCACAGCCGTGACGATGCCGATGGTGGCCCTGCCGTTGGCAACCAGCCAGCCCCCCCACACCAGCGTGGCCGCGACGGGCACCAGGTAGGCAAACTCGATCTGCGGGAACCAGCTCATCCGCAGCTTCAAGGTGTAGATCTCGGCGTCGAAGCAGCTGCCGATGGCCTCGTTGATGCGCGTCCGGCGACGGGACCGAAGCCCGAGGGCGTCCACCGTGCGGGCGCCGTCGACGGTCTCGGTGATGACGCCGTTGGCCACGGCATACGTCGCCCGTTCTCGCAGATAGCCCGCAGGCGCACGTCGCAGGTACCACCGCGTCGAGAGCC
>JBDTOA010000168.1:0-4681 GCA_039933475.1 Dermatophilaceae bacterium | reverse complement strand
AGTGCGTGGCGGGGAAGACGTACATCTCCTCCTCCTCGCGCATGATCTCGCCGGTGAGGGGATGCAGGGTGTAGATGCGCTCGATCTCGTCCCCGAAGAACTCGATCCGGATGGCGAGCTGCTCGTAGACCGGGATGATCTCGACCGTGTCCCCGCGGACGCGGAAGGTCCCCCGGGTAAACGCCACGTCGTTGCGGGTGTACTGCATCTGGACAAACGTGCGCAACAGGTCGTCGCGCTCCATCTGAGCGCCCACCTTGAGGCGAGCCATCCGGTCGACGTACTCCTGCGGGGTGCCGAGTCCGTATATACAGGACACCGAAGCCACCACGACGACGTCGCGCCTTGTCAGCAACGAGTTGGTTGCGCTGTGCCGGAGCCGCTCCACCTCGTCGTTGATCGAGGAGTCCTTCTCTATGTAGGTGTCCGTCTGGGCGATGTACGCCTCTGGCTGGTAGTAGTCGTAGTAGCTGACGAAGTACTCGACGGCGTTGTCCGGCAGCAGCTCGCGGAACTCGTTGGCCAGCTGCGCGGCCAGTGTCTTGTTCGGAGCCATGACCAGGGTCGGACGTTGCACCTGCTCGATCAGCCAGGCAGTGGTCGCCGACTTGCCGGTGCCGGTCGCTCCGAGCAGCACGATGTCCTGCTCGCCGGCCTGGATCCGCTTTGCCAGGTCAGCGATCGCGGTTGGCTGGTCGCCGCTGGGCTGGAAGTCGGCGACCACACGGAAGGGGGCAACCGTCCGCTGGAGATCTGTCGTGGGCCGCATATCTCAACCGTAGAGGTCCCCACCGACATCGGTCATCTGGCCAGCCATCCCGTATGCCGTGCCCAGGCCCGCGCACGCTCCAGAGCACTCGCGATCCAGGGCTCCTTTGCACTGCTGTACTCCGGCAGCGTGGCCTCAGTGCGGGCGAGGACTCGCTTGAGGTCCGCGTAGTCATCGCGCTGGGAGGGGTTGGCGACCAGCCAGTCCCTGAACAACAGTGCCGACTCCCAGCCTGACGAACCGTGCTTGCGGACGTGCAGATGAGCGACCCGACCTGGGTCGGCGCTGCCATGGAAGCGCTTGGCCCAGGATGCCGGGTCGGGCGACCAGGGATGCACGACGTCCTCCTCGTTGCCCTCCATTCGCGGAAAGCCCCTGTCCGCCAACGCTTTCACGAACTCCGGCGCATCGCCGTCGGAGAGCTTCTTCACGGAGATCTGGAGGTCGATAACGTCCTTCGCTGCCAGACCCGGGACGCTGGTGGACCCGATGTGCTCGACCGCCAACGCCCGTTCCCCGAGCGCCAAGGTGATCCGCTCGATAAGGCGAGCCGCCGCCAGAGGCCACGAGTCGTCATACTCCGCGAGGGTCGGAGCATCCGGCCGCGCGCTGCGCTCACCGTTCATCAGGTTGTGGTTGAAGCCCAAAATCCTGTTCTGCCAGAGAACATCGACCTGCCGCAGCAGCGCCTCGGCAGTCCCGTTGTTGTCGAGCCAGACGTCGGCGGCCGCCCTGCGCTGGCCGTCGCTGGCCTGCGCCGCGATCCGGGCCCGGGCGTCAGCCTCCCCCAGGCCCCGGGTGCCGGTGAGCCGGGCCAGGCGGATGTCCTCTTCCGCCCCGACCACGACCGTGAGGTGGTAGTTCGCACCCATCCGTTTCTCGACGAGCAGGGGCACGTCGTGCACGACGATCGTCCCGGCCGCCGCGGACTCCACCAGCGAACGGGTGCGAGCAGCGATAAGGGGGTGGGTGATGCCCTCGAGGTCCCCACGCGCCTTCACGTCGGCAAAGACGACCTCGCCGAGCGCACCGCGGTCAAGGGACCCATCGGGGGCAATCACGGCGTCGCCGAAGCGGTCGTGAATCGCTGCCAGGCCGGCGGATCCGACAGCGACCACCTCGCGAGCGACCTGGTCTGCGTCGACAACCATCGCGCCAAGCTCACGGAACCTCTGCGCCACAGTCGATTTGCCAGCGCCGATCCCGCCGGTCAGTCCTACGCGCAACATGTCGGCAGCCTATTGCCTGCTCAACGAGACTCACCTCCGAACGTCTCGGAGGGCAGAAGCGCTTTGTCATCACTTCGTGACCTCCTCCTGCGCGCATTACCCAGGCAACCGCCCATACGATGACCCTTGTCCCGCGGCTGGTACCTTTCTCCGAGAACAGGCCTAAGCCTCAAAAGGTCGCGGGTCAGTTTGACTGCTCCCGCACACCGGGAGCCAACCATCCGAAGGAGTAATTGATGTCCCGCAGATCGAGCCGGCTCGCCGGCATCGCCACCCTGTGCACGATCGGGCTGGCGCTCACCGCGTGCAGCGGCACCGTCGCACCAAAGACAGGCGCATCATCCGGACCCGCAGAGACAGCTGTCACCGGGGGCACGCTGAACATGCTCGGGACCGGCGACGTCACCTACCTGGATCCCAACATCAGCTACTACAGCATCGACCAGATCGTCCTTCGGATGTTCGCCCGTGCACTGTTCACCAACCCGGCAGCAGAGGGCAAGACCACCATCGCCGCCCCGGACCTGGCGACCGAGCTGCCCACCGCAGAGAACGGTGGCATCAGCGCTGACGGCAAGACCTACACGATCAAGCTCGTGCAGGGCGCCAAGTGGGACACCACCCCAGCCCGTCAGATAACCGCCGCCGACGTGGTCCGTGGCGTCAAGCGCACCTGCAACCCGGTCCAGCCCTTCGGTGGCATCCCCGACTTCCAGGATCTCATCGTCGGGTACGCCCCATTCTGTGAGGCCTTTGGCAAGGTCGCTCCGACAGCCGCGGCCATGGGTGCCTTCATGGAGAAGACGGACCTTCCAGGGGTCCAGGCCAAGGACGACTCAACGGTTACCTTCGCCCTGACCCACCCGGCCGCCTTCTTCCTCGACATGCTCACCATGCCGTGCTTCTCGCCGGCGCCGGTGGAGATCAACAAGTACATCCCCGGAAGCGCCGATGGTGCGACACACACCATCTCCAGCGGTCCGTACAAGATCGACTCCTACGTGGCAACCAAGTCGATCAAGCTCAGCCGCAACCCGGCTTGGGACGCAAAGAGCGACCCGATCCGCAAGGCCTACGTCGACAAGATCGACATCAACGAGACGCTGACGCAGGACTCCGTGCAGCAGCAGCTTGAGACCGGAACCCCCAGTGCGGACATGGAGTTCGACTCCTTCACGCCTGCGAGCCAGATCCCGGCTCTCGTTGCCAAGGGTGACAAGAACCTCAACATTGGTCCGAGCTCATCCAGCAACCCCTACGTCGTCTTCAACACGGTCTCGCCGAACAACAACAAGGCGCTTGCAAACGTCAAGGTGCGTCAGGCCCTGTCCTTCGCGATCAGCCGGGCCAACCTCATCCAGGTCATGGGCGGGCCGCAGCTCAACACCCCGCTCAGCCAGGTGCTTCCGGCGGTCATCATCGGTGGCGAGACGCCGTTCGACCTCTACCCCTACGACGTGGCCAAGGCCAAGACGCTCCTCACTGAGGCCGGGTTCCCCAACGGGTTCAGCGTGAAGTTCCTCTACCGCCCGACGTCAGCCAGCAGCCTCAAGGGTTTCCAGACCATCCAGCAGGACCTGTCCAAGGTCGGCGTCAAGGTCGTCGGAGTCCCCTCACCGAGCGCTGACTTCTACAGCAAGTACCTGACGGTTCCCTCCGTTGCAATTCGCGGCGTCTGGGACCTCTCGCTCGCTGGCTGGGGCGCGGACTGGTACGGCAACGCCGCACTGTCCTTCTTCAACCCGCTGTTCTCCGGCAAGCCGTCCTTCCCGCCCGTCGGCAGCAACTTCGGGCTCTACGACAGCCCGGCAACCAACGCAGCAATTACGGCAGCGGTCAACGCACCCACCCAAGATGAGGCGAAGACCCTCTGGGCCGCGGCTGACAAGGCAGTTATGACGGATGCTCCGTTCTTCCCCATCACGAACCCGAAGCAGCCGAACTACCATGCCTCGCAGGTGCACAACACGATCTACGTCCCGAGCATGCAGCAGTTCGACCCGACGAATGTCTGGATCGACAAGGACAAGCAGGGCGGTTGATCCGACCGATATGGCACTACTAGAGGTCCGTGACCTCCAGGTTGAGTTCGACACCCCGGACGGCGTGGTTCGCGCCGTCCGGGGGCTGTCGTTCGACGTTGCGAAGGGCACCACCCTGGCGATCGTCGGTGAGTCCGGGTCAGGCAAGAGCGTTGCCACCCAGACGATCACCGGCCTGACCCGGGGAGCGCGGATCTCCGGGTCTGCGGTGTTCGACGGAGCCGAGCTGATCGGAGCCGACGCCGCGACCCTTCGCAGGGTCCGCGGCGCCGAGATCGGCATGATCTTCCAGGACCCGCTCTCGAGCCTTCATCCGTACTACACGGTTGGCTGGCAGATCGTGGAGATGATCAAGGCCCACGACCGCTCGACATCCAAGGAGGCCGCCCGGAAGCGGGCGGCCCACCTCCTGTCCCTGGTGGGCATCCCGCGCGCCGAGTTCAGGATCGACGACTACCCCCACCAGTTCTCCGGTGGCATGCGGCAACGGGTCATGATCGCGATGGCCATGGCCCTGGACCCCGCGCTCCTCATCGCCGACGAACCCACAACTGCCCTCGACGTCACAGTCCAGGCGCAGGTGCTCGGAGTCATGCGCACCTTGCAGCAGGAGTTCGGCACAGCGATCATCCTGATCACCC
>JBDTOA010000167.1:0-4682 GCA_039933475.1 Dermatophilaceae bacterium | reverse complement strand
AGGTGCCGGGTGCCTCGACGAGCACCCCGTCGGCGAAGGCCGCTCGAGGAAGGTAACGCGCTCGATATTCCAGAGCAGGACCACCGGCTGGACGAGATGTTGCGAGGTCAGGCCTGCGTCGCGTGGACGGCTTCCGCCGTGCGGTTGCCCGAGACGAGGGCCCCCTGGATGGAGGTGGCCGGCGCCCACGACGATGACGTCAGCGTCCATGGCACCTCAGGGCCATGGTGCAGGAACGGGGGGCCGCCATGGGTGAAGCGTATGCCGTTCGCACGGCCTGAGATCCTCGCGAAATACCTTAGGGCAGGGTGTACGCATGTTGATCTCAACACCAGGCGGAAGAGACCGGTCACTGATCCCGTTGGTTCAGACGTGAAACTTAAAGTTGAAGTCTGGTCCGATGTCGTCTGCCCGTGGTGCTACATCGGCAAGCGCCGCTTCGAAGCCGCCTTGGCGCGCTTCGCCCACCGCGATGAGGTGGAGCTGGTCTGGCGCAGCTACGAGCTCGACGTGTCCGCGCCCCCGAGCAGCGTTGAACAGGGAACCTACGCCGGGCGGCTCGCGAGCAAGTACGGGTGCTCGGTCACGGAGGCGCAGGCCATGATCGACAACATGACGGTCACAGCGAGCCAAGAAGGCCTCGACTTCCGCTTCGACCTTGCCCGGCCCGGTAACACCTTCGACGCGCACCGGTTGCTGCACCTCGCCCTGGAGCACGGCGTCCAGGACGAGCTCAAGGAACGCCTTGACCACGCGACGTTCACGGAGGGTTCCCCGGTCTCCGACCATGCTGCGTTGCGCGTGCTCGCCACCCAGGTCGGTCTGCCCGAGATCGAAGTGGACGCCGTGCTGACCTCAGGGCGTTACTCCGACGCAGTGCGGGCCGACGAGGCCCAAGCCCTGGCGTACGGCATCAGTGGCGTCCCCTTCTTCGTCATCGATGGCCGCTACGGCATATCGGGCGCCCAGCCCGCCGACGCCATCCTGCTGACCCTGGACAAAGCCTGGTCCGAGCACTCGCCACTCACCCTCGTGACTTCGAAGGGATCCGCGCCGTCCTGTGAAGGTGACTCCTGCTCCGTGTGACCCAAGGCTCGCTGGACAAGGGCGGTAGGACAGACGAAGCCCGCTGGTTCACCCCGAGGTTCCCCGTGCGCTACAGCTGCAGGTGAAGTCGGAGGGCCTCGTCCAGCTCTGCCATGAGCGGCGGCGGTACCCGACCCAGAACGGGTCCGATGCGTTCGACGGTCACCGAACGAACCTGCTCGGCCTGAGCCTTTGAGTCGACACGTAAGCCGGTTGCGTTGGCCGGGAGAAGAACCTGAAAGGCAAACACGCGGGCGACGTTGCTGGTCACGGGCACGACGGTCACGACACCGCGCCCAAGCCGGTCGGCCGTGGCGTTGGCCCGGTCGTTGCTCACGATGATCGCGGGCCGGCGCTTGTTGGCTTCGCTGCCTCGCGCCGGCTCGAGGTCAATCAGACGTACCTCACCGCGCTGCATCGGCGAGCCCGTCGGCTGCCGTGGCTTCCCACAGTGCCTGATCGCCTGATGACTCCCATTCGTCCCAAGCCGATGCGTAGTCCTGCTCGAGATCAGTGTGACGAAGCAGCTGGATAGCGTGCTGCAGGGCAGCCGAACGAGACGGTAGACCCGAGTTGTGGGCGTACTCGTCCAGAATGGCTACGTCCTCCTCCGGCAGGCTCACGCTGAGCTTCATACTGCGATGCTACCCGGGTGCTACTCGCGACCGCAAGACAACGTGTGGACGCTGGGCAGAAGGACCGAAGGTTGTCGGCCGGTGCCGGGCAACGCCGAAAATGGCAGGTCAGAACGTCCAGGTGATGATGTCGCACGGTTCGGGTTTGTTGCCTCCAGCAGCTCGGTAGGTGGCGTGGGCGGCAGCGTTGTCGGTGTCGACGCCGACCCACATGCCGTAGCACCCCCGGCTGCGGGCGAGGTCCGCAAGGCTCGCCGTGAGGGCCAGCCCGATGCCCTGTTGTCGGCTGTCCTCGGCGACGGCCAGCTCGTACAGGAACATCTCGGTGCCCTTGTCCGGATGGGTCATCTCGACACCGCTGATGAAACCAACGGTCCGCCCGTCATCATCGAGGGCGACGAGCAGGTGGTGACGTGGGTCCGCAAGGAAGGCGTCGGCGGCTGCGCGGACGGGCGGGCCGTCATACAACGGAGCCGCTGCCTCAACCTGCTCGACGGTGGTTGCCTCGAGAATCCGCACGAGGCCGACGCTACATCGCTCTCAGCAGCGTGAGGCGGGCCTGCCACGGTGACCGATCACGGATGGCTACGTCCGCTGAGCTGGCTCAGCCCTGTTCGAGGACTTCCCGGACCCAGCCCCAGGCAGCGACAGCTGCGGGGAAGCCTCGGGTCGTCATCGAGAGCAGGACCACGTGGGTGACTTCCTCCACGGTCGCGCCCGCGGCCAAGGCCTTGCGGACGTTCGAGCGAACCGCGCCCTCGGAGAGGGAGCCCACCGCGATGCCCAGCTTGACGAGCCGACTCGTGCGTTCGTCGAGCGGCCCGGCGGCCGCGACCTCGGCGGCCAGGTGGTCCTGTGCCTCTGCCACCTGAGGAAACCGCTCTCGGAAGCTGAGGTAGATGTCGGGCAGGTAGTCGACCATGGTTTGCATCCGTCCTATGTCTTTTCCGGTCCTGGCCGAGGACGCGTCTCGAGGTCAGACACTGAGGTCAGACAATGACGTCGCCGACGCCTCAGGGGCGCTGTTTCGATCGGAGAAGCGTACCGGTCATCGGTGGAAGCTGCGCCGGCCGGCCGGGGTCCGCTCAGGGCGCACCGGGCGGCATCGTGGACCCGAACGGATTCGCGCTCCGGTAGGCGCACACGGCGCACAGGTCTCCGGATCGGCCGTGTCCCACGCCGCAACGAGCGCATCGGCGGGTGAGTCCTACCCGCAGGTCCACTGGCTCGTGCGCGAGGAGCTGGGACCAGGTGAGCTCCCCAGATCGCTTGAGGGCCGACTCGGGACAGACCTCGAGGCACTGCCCGCAGCTGGTGCACTTCACCGGGTCGAAGGTCAGCTGGAACTGCGCCATCGCGTCCCGATCGGGGCTGGCTTCGGCCAGCGTGGTCCGCGCCAGCGTCAATGCGCCTGCCGGGCAGATGCGCGCGCAGGGCCCGCTGCCCGCGCACCTGGGGGCGGCAAGCTTCGGGATCCCCGTCGGTATGCCGTCCAGCTTGGTCCCCCAGCCGGCCTCGCCTGCCAGCTCGCGCAGGACCGCGACCAGCCGCTGCGTCGGGTGCTCGCTGGGCTCGGCGAGGGCAAGGTCGTCGCGACGTCCGAACAACGCCCGGCGGGACACCGGGACGTCGCCCTCGACCAGCATCGGCCAGGCCGAGCCGTGCTTCCTGTCCCGGGGTAGGACGGCGGCGCAGTCGATGGTCTGGGGGCGACCCAGTGCTGACAGGAAGACATTCGCCCTGGCGACCACCGCTTCGGCCTTGGAGGCGTTGGCGCATCCGTCCAGAGCCACGGTTGCCCCAGATGCCCCGCCAGCCATCAGCTCGAGCAGGACTGCGGTTGGCGCTTCAGCGACACACCCAGCCAGGTTGACCACAACGTGTTCGCGACCTCGGCCAACGGAGCTGTTTCCACCAGAAGTGCCCGATCTCGTCCCACCGGGGCGAGGGCCAACGACTGCTCGTGACCATGCTTCGGCGTCGGGGTGCTCGCCGCAGCAGATGACCAGCTGCGGGCCGTCGGCGTTGTGCAGCCAGCGTCGCAGCGGTCGGGTGTCTGTGGCGGTGGTCATCGCGCCTGGAACGTGGCCTTCAGCTGGCGGACGGTTCCTCGAGTCAGGTGGCCCAGGCCCCGGTAGAAGTCGGTCGTGGCGTGCTCGACCACAAGGTCAAGGCAGTCGTCGGCCCACAGGAGCAGGTGCTGCTCGAGGAAGTCCCCGATGGAGGCGATCATCGCGGTCTCGGCGTCGGCGTCAGCCGCCTCTATGGCGTCGAGACCGAGCACGCAGAGGTGGGAGATGAAGGACAGCTCCAGGCCGATGTGGTCATCGGGCTCCGTGCCCACGGATGGCGCCTCGACACCGAACCGGCTGTAGAACGCCCGCACGTCGAGGGTCTGCGCCTCAAAGGTGAGGTGCTCGTCGCTGAGATAGACGGACTCGTATGGGCAGGCCAGCACATGGTCGGGGCCCTCGAACAAGTCACGGTGGTCGACCAGGAGGACGTCCAGCGGCGTCGTCCCTCCGGCCCGCATCGCCTCAAGACCGCGAACCGTGTCCTCGTCGGCCTCCAGGGGCCAGTCGGCCAGAACCGGAGCGTCGAGAAGCGCGCAGATCAGGGGCTGGTCGACGGGCTCGAGGAACAGCCGGGACAGGAACGCGCAGGCCCCGGCATACGCGTCGAGCGCCTCTGCCACCTTGGTGGGCTGCACCGCATCAGGCTGCCCGGTCATAGCCCCACCACGGCGTAGCTTGCGTAGAAGAGCATCCGACCGATGATCTCCCCGGCGAAGACGAGGACGAAAGCGGCGACCGGTGCGATGGCGAGCACCGAAGCGGCGCTGAACCGGTTGGCCAGCCGGCTGAGGAAGACCCCGAGCAGTGCTACCCCGAGGAAGACCAGCACGAGCTGGACCACGGCATACGTGCCATAGGTGGTGACCAGCGTGTTCGCGGAGTCGGT
>JBDTOA010000166.1:0-4694 GCA_039933475.1 Dermatophilaceae bacterium | reverse complement strand
CCGATGAAGACAGCGAGCGTGGCCGCGATGCGGGGGTTCAGCGAAAGGAAGAACAGCTTCTGGCCGTCCAGGGCCTTGATCGCCGGCGGCACACCGACGAGATCGGCGAACTTGGCCGGAAGGTAGACATAGGCGGCAACTGCCGAGAGAACTGCCGAGACCGCAGCCGAGGTGAAGAAGCCACGGTTGATCGCGACCAGGCCGTTCTCGCCCGGGCGCGGCCTGGTGATGAAGACACCCAGGATCGCGGTCAGTGCGCCGATGGCGGGGACGATCAGGGGGAAGACAAGGCCCTGCTCGCCGAAGGCGGCCTTGCCGAGGATCAGCGCCGCGACCAGCGTCACGGCATACGACTCGAAGAGGTCGGCCGCCATGCCTGCGCAGTCACCCACGTTGTCACCCACGTTGTCCGCGATGGTCGCCGCGTTGCGCGGGTCGTCCTCGGGGATCCCGGCCTCGACCTTGCCGACCAGGTCGGCGCCGACGTCAGCGGCCTTGGTGAAGATGCCACCACCGACTCGCATGAACATGGCCAGCAGTGCCGCGCCGAAGCCGAAGCCCTCAAGCACCTTGGGGGCATCCCCCTTGTAGAGGAGCACCACCGAGGCCGCGCCGGCCAGTCCCAGGCCGACGGTCATCATGCCGACCGTGCCACCCGTGCGGAAGGCGATGCGCATGCCCTCGTCGCGGCCGGAGCTGTTTGCGGCCGACGCGACTCGAACGTTGGCCTTGACCGCGAGACTCATCCCGAAGTAGCCGACGGCCGCGGAGAAGAGCGCTCCGAGCACGAAGAAGCCGGAACGGCCGAAACGGATGCCCTGGGTGTCTGCGGGCAGCGCCATCAGCAGGAAGAAGACCACCACCACGAAGATGGATAACGTCTTGAACTGGCGCGCCAGATAGGCGTGGGCGCCTTCCTCGACGGCCTGGCCGATCTCTTGCATCTTGGCGGTGCCGGGGTCAGCGGCAAGAACCTGGCGTCGGAAGACCACGCCCATGACCAGCGCCACGACTGCTATCACGGCAACGACAATCACCAACGTGAGGTTGGTTCCTGCCAAGGTCAATGGCGTAGCGCCGGCGGCTCGGATAAGGCCTGGCATTCAAATCCTCCTGAGGGACATCGATCGCACTCGGACGTGCGCACGACGGATTCACCTGGCGTGTGACCAACGATTCCCTCGTGACGCGGCTCGCACCAGCCGCGGCAGGTGCGCTGGCGGTCATTGTAGAGGCCCCGAGAGTTGGGCGCGAACGCGTCCCGCACAGCGATTGGGCCCAGTGCGTCAGACGGTCGCGGCAGGCTTCAAGCGGTCGCGCCCCCTGTGTTTCAGGCGGTCGCGCCACCAGGCTTCAGGCGCCGGCGGCCAGGGCTTCTGTGAGGGTGGGGAAGATCTGGAAGACCTTGTCGAGGCCGGTGATCGAGAACACCTTGAGGATGCGCTCGCTCGAGCAGACCAGACGTAGCGTTCCGCTATTGGCCCGGACCAGCTTGAGACGGCCCACCAGCACGCCCAGCCCGGTGGAGTCCATGAAGGGAACCTGCTCGAGGTCGACGACGAGGTCGTGACGACCCTGCGCGATGTGCTCATCGAGGTGCTCACGGAGCATCGGCGCGGTGTAGACGTCAATCTCGCCGCCGACATGAACAATCGTCAGCCCGCCGCGCGACTCGCTGGAGATCGAGAGATCCACCCGTGCTCCTCATCTTCCCGGGCCGCGGTCGGCCACTCGGGAAACACCCTAGCCCCGGAGGCCGAGACGTCACAGCGCAAGTCCCGGGCCAAGACGGATACGGTTTGAGCGATGCCGCGAGATCCTCTGCATTCCACACTTCGAGCCTTCGACCCCCCGGAGGTACTCTCCCGCCTGGCAGCCGGACGGCGCCGGGAACGGCTCGTTCACGTTCATGAGGTGCCCGCCCGCGTCGAGAAGGTGGCGCCATGGCCCGACTGGGTTGCCCCGGCGCTCTACTCGGCCTTCAGCACCTCAGGAATCACCCACCTGTGGTCGCATCAGCGTGAGGCCGTCGACCTTGCGCACGGCGGGTCCCACGTCGTCATCTCGACCGGCACCTCGTCCGGCAAGAGCCTGGGATATCTCGTTCCGGTTCTCTCGGACGTCCTTGACGGCGCCGATGCCGCCTCTGGCCGCGGCACGACCGCTCTTTATCTGAGCCCGACCAAGGCGCTCGCCGCAGACCAGATGGCACGGCTGACCGCGCTCGCCATCCCAGGGCTTCGAGCGGCGACCTACGACGGCGACACCCCTCCGGACGAACGTCGCTGGATCCGCGACCACGGCCAGTACATCCTGACCAACCCCGATCTTGTGCATCACTCCTTGCTCCCCGGCCACGAGCGATGGGCCCCGTTCCTGCGGTCGCTGCGCTACGTCGTGATTGACGAATGCCATGTCTACCGGGGCGTGTTCGGCTCCCACCTCGCCGTCCTGATCCGCCGACTGCGCCGGGTGGCTGCGCACTATGGCTCCTACCCCACGTTCATCCTCGCTAGCGCAACGGTGGCCGATCCAGCGGTGCAAGCCAGTGCACTGATCGGTATGCCGGCCCATGCCGTCGTCGACGACGGGTCACCTCGGGCGTCGATGACCTTTGGCCTTTGGGAACCCGGTCTTGTGCCCGGTGGCAGCACGATGCCCAGTGTCAGCGGCGATGAGGATGAGGGACCAGATGCCACACATCGGCGTAGCGCCGTTGCCGAGGCCGCCGACCTGCTGGCAGACCTCGTCGTGGACGGCGTACAGACGGTCGCGTTCGCCCATTCCCGGGCAGGGGTGGAGGCAATCGCGGCGAGCGCACGCAGGTGGCTCCGGGAGGTGGACCCCGCGCTCGAGTCTGCCGTCGCGGCGTACCGGGGAGGTTATCTGCCCGAGGAAAGACGCGAGCTCGAGCAACGCCTTCGGTCAGGGGCCTTGCGTGGGCTGGCGGCAACGAACGCCCTCGAGCTGGGCATCGACGTGAGCGGACTGGACGCCGTCCTGCTCGCCGGGTGGCCCGGAACCCTGTCGTCCTTGTGGCAGCAGGCCGGCCGGGCGGGGCGCACGGGCTCTCGCTCGCTTGCCGTCCTGGTCGCCGGTGACGACCCGCTGGACACCTACCTGGTCCACCATCCCCGGGCGTTGTTCGACCGGCCGGTCGAGGCCGCGGTTCTGGATCCACAGAACCCCTACGTCCTGGGTCCGCATCTGGCTGCTGCTGCCGCCGAGCTGCCGATCACCGCCGACGACTCGCAGCTGTTCGGCCCGACCATGCCGGCACTCCTTGATGACCTGGTGGCGCAGGGGATGCTGCGGCGGAGGCCCGGCGGGTGGTTCTGGACCCGGCCCGAACGAGCAACCGAGCATGTCTCACTGCGAGGCACTGGCGAGACCGTCCGCATCGTCGAGTGGTCCACGGGTCGAGTCCTCGGCACGGTTGACGGACCGGCGGCCCACTCGAGCGTCCACACCGGTGCCGTGTACGTGCACCAGGGCCAGCCCTTCGTGGTCGCCCATCTGGACGTCGCGGACTCCCATGCAGTCGTCATTGCCGGGGACCCGGGATGGTCCACACAGGCACGGTCAGTGAGCGCATTCGACATCGGCAGGGTTGAGCAGTCGAAGGAGTGGGGGCAGGTCGAGGTGCGCTTCGGGAGCGTGGACGTGCGCTCGCAGGTGACCTCCTTCCTGCGCCGGCGCCCCGGCGGTGAGGTCCTCGGTGAGCACCCCCTCGACCTGCCGGTGCGAACGCTGCACACCAAGGCCGTCTGGTGGACCATGACGGAGGAGATGCTGGATGCCGCCGGGGTCCCTGAGAGCCAGATCCCGGGGGCGGCCCATGCTGCCGAGCATGCTGCGATCGCCCTGCTGCCCCTCGTGGCCACCTCGGATCGGTGGGACATCGGTGGGGTCTCGACTGCCTTGCACCCGGACACCGGGCGTCCGACGATCCTGGTCTATGACGGTCATCCGGGCGGCGCGGGGTTTGCCGAGCGGGGCTTCAACGCCGCAAAGACGTGGCTGACGGCCACGCGGGATGCGATCAGGGCCTGCGAATGCACGGCTGGCTGCCCGTCATGCGTGCAGTCTCCCAAGTGCGGCAACGGCAACGAGCCGCTGGACAAGGCGGGCGCCGTAGCGCTGTTGACGGCGGTCCTCGCCCGCTCACCAGCGGAAGCCAGGTGAAGAGCTTCCTGCCGGGCAGGCTGGGCGGCGCACGGGGCCTGGCCAGATGAGCCCTAGGGGGCGGCTGGGGCGAATGGGTAGGATTGTGCCGGATGACGACAAGGTCATTGATGCTGTTGCAACCTGGAGGCTGCTTCGATGATCGCGCTTGGTCTGCTGTTGATCCTGATTGCCGTAGGCGCCACCCTCTTTGCTGTCACGGCCCCGTCGGCCGCCACGGCGACGATCGTGGTGACAGCCCTTGGGGTCAAGGTGTCTGCGTCGCCTTTGGCCATGTTCCTGGCCGGTGCGGCCTCGGTGGTTCTGATTGGTGTCGGCTGGTTCCTGATCAGCTCCGGTACCCGCCGCCGGGCGAGCTCGCGCCGAGAGCTCCGAGATCTCCGCAAGGCGCAGGCGGCCTCGGACGCCAGCGCACCAGCCGAAGTCAGTCAGCGTTCGAGCCGCCGCGACCATCAGGGCAAGGACACGGCAACCGGAACAAGCAACGACAAGGCAGACAAGGCAGACAA
>JBDTOA010000165.1:0-4739 GCA_039933475.1 Dermatophilaceae bacterium | reverse complement strand
GCCTGGTAGCAGGTCTTGGACTGGCCCAGCATCGTTGCGGCGACGATCCGTGCACGCCACGGCCCGGCCAGCAGGTCCGCAGCCTTGAGCAGGATGGCCGACCGGTCATCGAAGGAGAGGGCGCGCCAGGCCGGTGCTGCCGCGGTGGCCGCGTCAACTGCTGCCTGTGCCTCAGCGAGGGTGGCCTCGCGCAAGGTCCCGAGCACGCGCTTGTGGGCGTGGGGCTGGCGCACGTCGATCTTCTTGCCCGTGCCCGTGACCCGCTTGCCGCCGATCGTGTGGGGCAGGTCGGTCAGCTTGCCGCCCAGCTCGGCGAGAGCTACCTCGAGGTCAGCGCGTTCCTGACTCCCGGGCGCGTAGTCCAGAACCGGCTCGTTGAGAGGGGCGGGAACTTGGGTAACAGAATCCATGGCGTGGAACATCTCCCTGAAGGTCTTCGGCTTGGGTCGCCGTCCATCGTGCCACGCCTCAGACAAGGGCGAGTATGGCGGGAAGTTCCGTCACGTCGTACCACAGGAGCTCGTCGTCCTCGGACGCCTCGTCACCGTCCACGTGAAAGGAGGCAATTCGGTTGAGCGCAACGGATTCCGAGATGGAGACCGCTGACTCGTCGATGGCATTCTCGGGCGCCGGCGGGCCCACGTCCTCCGAGGAGACGTCAGCTGCCGCCACGATGCGGCGGCTCTCCCCCGGCGTCAGCAGATCGGCTGAGCTCCGGACGGCGTCGCTCAGGGCGGTGTACTCCCACTCGTCCTGACCTGCGGTGCTGGCTGCGGCCCGGACGGCCTCTGTGACTGCGTAGGCCAGGATCGGCACCTCGGCAAGCACGCGGTCGTTGTCAAGGCTTCGGAGCATCGAGGCGTTGAGTGGCAGGTAGATCCGGGTCACGGTCATCCGACATCACTGAAGTCGTCGCCATCAGGCAGGGGCGCGGGGTCACGCAGCGCCAGGGCCGAGGTGCGCAGGGAGGTCTCGATGACGGCCGGCCGTCTGGTGAGGTCCATCAGGTTGCCACCGATCGCCTCGAGGTCCTCAGGGCCCGGGCCCAGCACAGTGACCTCGGTGCCATAGCGATGAACCGACTCGACCTCACGGACAACCTTGCGGGTCACCCGGTTTCGCCATTGCCGCTCGAGACGGGTGGCCCACTGCGTCGGGGAGTCCGGGTCGAAGCTCACCTGCGGGGCGAGCACGAAGACCTCGTCCAGCCCCTCATCGGCGAGCAGGTCGAGGTTGGTCGAGGACCACGCTCCGCCGTCGATGTAGCGGTGGTCCCCGATCACCATCGGCTGGTACCACCCGGGGATTGCGCATGAGGCCATCACCGCCTCGTGCAGGGCGGCCGCCGGCGAGCCCGGCCTTCCGAAGGCGACCCTCTGACCGGAGTCGTAGTCCAGCGCAACGACCGTTACGGCGTCGCGGGGAACCCAGCCCTCGGGAACTACGTGAGAGACCAAGGCACCGACGGCTTCGAGGTTGCCCCGCCCCACTGGCAGAAGGGCTGACAAGATGGCTGTTGGAGGCAGCTGTCGCAGCTGAAGAGCATTGCGGATCAACAGCTCTCGCGAGCCAAGCCCCGGACGCGGGCGCTGAGGCCGAACGCCACCACTCGCCCGCTCATAGTCGAAGTGGAACCCCGCCAGGGGTCCAGACACCACCGGCACCCCGAGCTGGTGCTTGACCAGGTCGCCGACGCTGACACCGGCACCCAGCAGGGCAACCAGGACCGACCCTGCCGACGTACCGACCAGGGCGTCGAAGTCGCGTACGTCCACTCCGGTCTCTTCCTGCAGCGCCTTAAGCGCACCGACCATCCAGGCGGCGCCGAGAACGCCGCCGCCGCCGAGCACCAGCCCGCGCCGCATGACCCTGGTCATGTGCTCGCGCGCCTGATGGCCCGTCTGATCGCGCCACTGATCTCGACCAGCTCGGCGAGGGAGTCGATCAGGCACTGACCCAGAACGTCCAGGTCGGGCATGGCGGCCCGGTCCCCGTTCAGCCCGAAGTAGACACCTCCGTCATAGGACGTCAGGCCGATCGAGACCGCCTGCCCCCGAGCCAAGGGGATCACGGGGTAGGTCGAGACCATGAGGGCGTCACGCAAATACAGGGACTGCTGCGGACCGGGAACGTTGGTGATGACCAGGTTGAAGAACCGTCTGGACATCGCGCTGCCGAGCCGCGCGCCCAGGGAGTGCAGCGTCGGTGAGGCGAACCCGGCAAGACCGGCGAGCGACTCTGCGCCTACAGCCTGGCCGCCCTCAACCTGCTGACGCATCGCGAAGGCGATCTGGTGCAGCCGCATGGCCGCGCTCGGCTCGCCCACGGGCAGATCCACGAAGCAGGCGGTGACCCGGTTGGCCAGCCGGCTGCCGTCATCGGTGTCATAGACGCTGATGGGGACCATGGCACGGACGGTGGTCGCGCCGCGGACCGGCTCACCACGCGTCAGCAGCCAGGCCCGCAGTGCTCCTGAGATCGTTGCCAGGACAACGTCATTGATCGTCACGTCATCTGCGTAGGTACCTCGGGCCAGCCGCTTGCGCACCGTGCGAAAGTCCGCCAGGTCGGTACCGACCATGATGTAGCGACGGGCCTGGCCGATCTCGGTGTTCAGGGGGCTGGCGGGTGCCGGGCGGGCCGCCGTACGGGCGACTGTCGCGACGACCTCGCCGAACGCGGAGAACACGCGGCCGCCTGCGGACTTCACGTCCTCGACCCCGCCACGGACGTTCTCGGCGATCTGGCTGGGCCGCCGAACGGCGTCAAAGAGGGCCGAGGTGAGGAGCTCGACATCGCTGGGTCCTCGGGCCGGACGCCAGGTGTCGCTGGCCGGTCCCCCCTCCTGGACTGGTTCCCCGTTGATGATCAGGTGCGCGATGTCCACGGCGTTGATGCCATCCACCAGGGCCTGGTGCGACTTGGTCACGATCGCGAAGCGGCCCTCTTCAAGGCCTTCCACGAGGTAGACCTCCCACAGCGGGCGCCGGCGGTCCAGCGGCCGGGACTGGATGCGGGCGACGAACTCCTCCAGCTGCGCGTCCCTGCCCGGACTGGGCAGCGCCGAGCGGCGCACGTGATAGGTGACGTCGAACTGTTGGTCGTCCACCCACACGGGGTTGGCCAGGCGACCCGGGACCTCGCGGATCCGTTGCCGGAAGCGCGGGATAAAGGCAATCCTGTTGCCGATCAACGAAACCAGGCCGTCGTAGTCGAAGCCCTCGTCCTGGGGCTGGAAGACCATTACCGACCCGACGTGCATGGGCGTCGTCGACTCCTCCATGTACAGGAAGGAGGCGTCAAGTGAGGTCAGACGGTCGGACACGACCTCATCGTGTCAGACGACGCTCAGCGCCGCTGATGGATCCAGCCCGCGCCCGGGAAAAGGGCCTCGAGCTCGCCAGCGGTCTCCTCGAACGTCCGGTGCACGATTCCGGTCAGACCGGCCTGCCCTGCGGCGGCAACGTTGTGCGCCATGTCGTCGACGAAGACGCACTGGGCGGCCGGCAGGCCCAGCCGGCCGAGGGTGAGCTCGAAGATCTGGCGTTCGGGCTTGCGCATGCCCACCTCTCCGGAGATGACGACCACGTCGAACATGTCCAGCCAGTCGCTGCGGTCGTAGTCCAGGCCCCAGGAGTTCGACAGCAGGGCGGTGCGGACCCCTGCTGCGTGCGCGCGGGTCACGAGCGAGGTCATGGAGTCCTCGTAGATCGCCAGGTCGGCGAACATCGTGTGGACAAGCCCCTGCGCCTCGACGGTGGAGCCTTCGCGGGACAGGGCTGATGACAGCAGGTGCTCGAAGTCCTCGAGCGCGATCTCGCCTCGCTCAAGCTGATGAATGGGAGACAGCTCGCCCGGGAGGGGGTCCACCCAACCTTGAAGGACGGCGCCATAGTGATCGCGGTCCACACCAGTTGCCGTCAGCCAGCCGCCGATCGCCGTGTGGATCGGCATCGTGAGGACGCCACCCCAGTCCACGATCAGTCCTTGCATCATGCGCCCTTCCGTCGGCGGCCGGTCTGCGGTGCTGGCACGCCACAGATCTCGCTGGCGAGCGCCACCAGATTCTTGCGCACCGCCGAGTCGGGTGCAGCCTCGGCCAGCGACCGCCCCGCCAGGAGTGCAGCGTCCAGACTGGCGGTGTCATCGGGGATGAACCGTGCGTCGTTGATCCCGGCAAAGCGGGAGAGCGCATCGCGGATGCGCGACTCCGGCCGCGAGCCGACCGCCGAGGACCTCACCCGGTTGATGACCACGGCAGGAGAAGGACTGGGGACGCCGCCGAGCTCCTGCAGCCCACGAACGAGTCGTTGCAACCCGATCGGGTCGCCGGACCCGACAGCCAGGACCTGGTCGGCGGCGGCCAGAGAGGTGAGGGTGGCGGCATTGCGCCGGGGCGCGAGCGTGTCGTAGCTCAGCTCTTCGTCGTCCTCGAGGCTGAAGCCGCAGTCGATGACGGTGAAGGCGGCGAGTCGGCGGGTGAGGCTGAGCACGTGCTCGAGGGCCGCTGCCCGCAGCTCGGGCCACCTTTCAGCCTTGGGTATGCCGGTGAGCACCCGCAAGCCGGGCGAGACCTCCGGCGCCAGCCGGGCAAGCGCGGCGAGGTCGAGGTTGCCCTGGTCAGCCGAGCGGGTGGCCGCTGCCAGACCGGGTGCCTCGTCCAGCAGGGAGAGGGCCTGGGCGATGCACCCGCCGTAGGTGTCGGCGTCGACCAGCACCGTTGGCTGGCCCAGTCGCGC
>JBDTOA010000164.1:0-4744 GCA_039933475.1 Dermatophilaceae bacterium | reverse complement strand
GATGACGAACAGCACCTCGTCCGGCGAGATCGCCGCCCGGATGTCGGCAGCCTGTTGCATGAGGTTCTCGTCGATGGCCAGGCGACCGGCGGTGTCGACGATCACGACGTCGTGCTGCTTGGCCCGGGCCTCGGCGATGCCTTGGCGCGAGACCGCGACCGGGTCGCCGAAAGACGTTGTGCCGTCTCCGGACTCGACCACCGCGTCATAGCCCGCGACGTTTCCCCGCTCCGGCGCAAAGACGGGGACTCCGGCCCGTTCGCCGACTACCTGGAGCTGGGTCACGGCGTTGGGTCGCTGGAGGTCGGCGGCAACCAGGATCGGGGTGTGACCCTGGTCCTTGAGCCACTTGGCAAGCTTGCCGGCCAGCGTGGTCTTGCCCGAGCCCTGCAGGCCCGCGAGCATGATGACCGTTGGCGGGTTCTTGGCGAACTCGATCCGCCGGGTCTGTCCACCCAGGATCGTCACGAGCTCCTCGTTGACGATCTTGACGATCTGCTGGGCCGGGTTCAGGGCGCCGATGACCTCGGCGCCAAGAGCGCGCTCGCGAACGGCGCCGGTGAACTCGCGGACGACTGGTAGCGCCACGTCGGCATCCAGCAGCGCGATCCGGATATCGCGAATGGTCGCGTTGACATCCGATTCGGACAGGCGGCCCTTGCCGCGCAGGTTCTTGAAGGTGGCGGTCAGACGGTCAGAGAGGCTCGTGAACACGACGCAAGGTTATCTTCCCGAGGCGGCGGCCTCGTCGCACGCGTCCATCAGCATGGATATCGTCTGGGCAACCCGCGCGGGGGACATGGCCTGCCCCCCGAACTCGCTGACATAGAACGTGTCCAGCGTCTGGCCGGCGTAGGTGGCGATGTGAGCACTGTGGACGGTCAGGCCGGCGCGGGCGAACGTCATCCCCACCCGGTGCAGCAGGCCCGGCCGGTCGCGTGCCCGGATCTCGATCACCGTCAGGTCCGCCGAGGCGTGCGGGACGACCATCGCCCGGGTCACCGGACGCGGACCCCCCACGACGGGCTCAGCGTAGGCCGAGCGGCGCTCCAGTGGCCGAAGCGGCGAGCGATCCCCCTCGCCGAGCTGCAGGAGCCCGCGGGCGATGCCAACGGGGTCTGGAGCGTCCCCGCCCGGAGAGTCCACCTGCCACTGGTTGGCCGCGATTCCCTCCTGGGTGCGCACGCGTGCCGTCCGCACGACCAGGCCGTACGCCGCCAGCAGACCTGCGGTGTCGGCGAACAGCCCAAGGCGGTCACGGTCGAAGACATCGATGCGGTAGGCGCCCCCCATCGGGTGAACCACGACATGCGGCTCCCCTGTGGCGACCTCGGCCACGACACCTGGCGGCAGGAGATCCTCGACCTCGTCGAGCTCCTCGAGAGGCCGCGCGCTCTGACTCAGAGCTGCCCGCGCGCCTTGGGTCAGATCTTCGAGGAGCTTTGCCCGCCAGTCGGTCCAGGCAGCGGCGCCGACCGCCGTCGCATCCGCCTCGGTCAGGGCGCGAAGCAGCTCGAGCACGTCGCCTCGACCGCCGACCGCATCGGTCACGGCCGAGATGGTTGCCCGGTCTGAGGGATCGCGTCTCGTAGCCAGGTCGATCAGGGTCAGGTGCTCCCGGATGAGCAGCTGGACGACCTCGACCTCCGCCTGGTCCAGGCCCATCCGGCGAACCGCGGTGGCGGCGAGCGGGGCTCCGACAACGGAGTGGTCATGGGCGCCGGCGATCTTTCCGATGTCATGCAGCAGGGCGGCAAGCAGGAGCAGGTCAGGGCGTTCCACCTCACGCACCAGGGCGGCCGCCTGGACGACTGTCTCCACCAGGTGCCGATCCACGGTGTGCCGATGAACCGCATTGCGCTGCGGCCGGCTCCGCACCGCCGACCACTCCGGAAGCCAGGCGTCAATGAGCCCGGCGAGGTCGAGACCCTCCCAGACCGTGACCAGACCGGGGCCCGCTGCGAGCAGGTCGACGAAGAGGGACCTGGCGAGCGGATTCCACGGCAGCGTGATCGGGGGGGAGTTCGCCGCCAGGTTGGCCAGCGTCGCCGGCGAGAGCGGCAGGCCGCGACGGGCCGCAGCTACGGCGGCGCGAAGTACCAGCAAAGGGTCACCTGATGGGTCCAGGTGGGCTCCGAGCACCACCTCGCCGTCGTGCTCGAAGAGCCCGAAGCCCAATGGTTTCAGGACCGGTCGTCGGGGACCGACGCGAAGGGTGCGGGCGCGCTGGGACTGTGAGGCACGACGTACCGTCCCCTCGAGGGCATAGCTGAGGGTGCGCGCCGCGTTGCTGACCACCACCAGCATCGCGTCGGAGTCGGAATGGCCCAGCAGGGCGGCAACCGCGTCCTGCTCCTCGAGCCCGAGGCGGTCGCGGCCTCGCCCGGACACCATGTGCAGCGCGTCACGGGTGTCCAGCAACGAGCTGTACGCCGTGTCGACCGGGCCGTGCGGACGATCGGCCAGCCAGGCCGCGGTCAGAGCCCGCAGCACGGTCATGTCCCGCAGGCCACCGCGAGCTTCCTTGAGGTCCGGCTCAATGGTCTGCGCCAGGTCCCCGTGCCGGCGATGGCGCGCCTCCAGCGACTCGACCAGCTCAGGCAGGCGACGTCGGGCGTTGGAGCGCCAGTCGTGCCCCACGGTCGAACGGGCCGCCGCGACCACCTGCTCGTCGCCGGCCACCAGCTCCAGGTCGAGCAGTCCGATCGCGGCCGACAGGTCGCCCGCAGCCACCGACCGGCACTCGTTGACGGTCCGGACGCTGTGGTCCAGCTTCGCGCCGCCGTCCCAGATCGGATACCAGATGCGGTCGGCCAGGGCCGTAACCCCCTTGGCGGACAGGGAGCGGCCGTCATGCAGCAGCACCAGGTCGAAGTCGCTCAGCGGACCGGCGTCGCCGCGGGCCATGCTGCCGACAGTGGCCAGGGCAACGCCGTCCATGCGAGCGCCACGTGTCGCAGCCGTCCATACATCCGTGATCCAGGAGCGGCCCAGGCTCGCCATGGCCAAACGTCTTGCCGGGCCGGCACCCGGGGCGGAGAAGCCCCGGGTGTCGGCCAGCTGAAGGCGTTGCTGGTTGAAGTCCACCTTCTGGACCACGTTGTCGGTAGAGCTGATGTCAACCATGTGATGCCGCCTTAAACCTCTGTGAGTACCGCCTCCTACAACGCGTCCGAGCCGTGCTCACCGGTACGGACTCTGGCCACGTCCTCCACGGCCACAGTCCAGATCTTGCCGTCTCCGATCCGGCCGGTCTGGGCGGCCTTGAGGATGACTCCCACCACGGCTGCGGCGTCAATGTCGTCAACGACGACCTCGAGCCGCACCTTGGGCACGAAGTCGACGGTGTACTCGGCTCCCCGGTACACCTCACTGTGCCCGCGCTGGCGACCGTAGCCGCTCGCCTCGCTGACCGTCATACCCGAGACGCCGAAGCCCTCGAGAGCCTCCTTGACCTCATCGAGCTTGAAGGGCTTGATGATCGCGGTGACCAGTCTCATGCCGATGCTCCCTGCGTGTTGGACATGGCCTGCGAGTCGGCTGACGTCGAGGTGTGTGATCCAAACTTGGAGGCATCAGAGGCACCAGCGTGCCTGGAACCGCCACCGCCCAGGGTGCCGAGGTCGTATGACGTCTCAGCGTGCTCCTCAAGGTCGATGCCCGATACCTCGGCATCGGGATCGATGCGGAAGCCGAGGGTCTTGTGCAGGGCCAGACCGATCAAACCGGTAACGAGGAAGGAGTAGAGCAGCACCGCACCGGCCCCGACGGCCTGCCGCCACAGCTGGTCCACGCCACCGCCATAGAAGAGCCCGTCCACGCCCGCGGGTGCCGACGCCGAGGCGAAGAACCCGATGGCCAAAGTGCCGACGATGCCGCCGACGAGGTGGACGCCCACGACGTCGAGGCTGTCGTCGTACCCGAAGCGGAACTTCAGGCTGACCGCCAGGGCACACAGGACACCTGCAAGGGCGCCGATGGCCACCGCACCCAGCGGGGTGACCGCTGAACAGGCCGGCGTGATGGCGACCAGGCCGGCAACGACGCCGGATGCCGCACCCAGTGAGGTCCCGTGACCGTTACGGATCCGCTCTGTGGCCAGCCATGCAAGGCACGCCGCACCAGTTGCCGCCAGGGTGTTGACCCAGGTCACTGCCGCTGTGTTGTTGGCGCCCAGGGCCGAGCCGGCGTTGAAGCCGAACCAGCCGAACCACAGCAGCGCCGCTCCGAGCATGACCAGCGTCATGTTGTGCGGACGCATGGGGTCCTTCGCGAAGCCGATCCGCTTGCCCAGGATCAGCGCAAGGACCAGCCCGGCGGCGCCGGCGTTGATGTGGACCGCCGTGCCTCCGGCGAAGTCAATCGTCTTGAGCGAGTTGGCGATCCAGCCGCCCTTCTCCGCCGCGAAGCCGTCGAAGGCAAACACCCAGTTCGCGACCGGGAAGTAGACGACCGTCGCCCACACCACGGTGAAGATCAGCCAGGTCGAGTACTTCGCCCGGTCGGCGATTGCGCCGCTGATCAAGGCCACCGTGATGATGGCGAACACAGCCTGGAAGGCCACGAACGCCATCGCCGGGATGCCGCCGTGGGCAGCGACGCCGTCTGCGGCTGCGTGATAGCCGTAGATGGCCGCATCGCCGCTCAGCAGGTTACTGAGCCCGAAGTGCTGGAACGGGTTGCCGACCAGCCCGTGCCAGGACTCCCCGAAGGCCTCGCTGTAGCCCCAGAGGGCCCAGACGAC
>JBDTOA010000163.1:0-4755 GCA_039933475.1 Dermatophilaceae bacterium | reverse complement strand
TCTAGGTCTGCGACAGCGCGAAGGATCCTGGTTGCCCCGGCGACCAGGATCCTTCGCCATGTTGCTCTGCGCTGGAACCAGCCGATCGGGTCCGCTTTCGCCCGGCTGGGTGAAGAACTTCCAGGTCGATCAGCTCTCTGCGGGAAGATCTGGCTGTTCGAAGCCTCGTCCGGTGGGTTAGTTCTAACTGCCCAAACGGCCGATGCGACCACGCGACGTAGATACCTAGTCTGCGTTGAGTCAAGACATCACTGGTCCAAGCACGCGGAGCTTCAGATGAATGTTCGGTGGTGATCACGTGCGCGCAACCATGACGGGCCTCAGCCCCCGGTCTCGCACGTTGCTGCTGAGCTTCGCACTGATGGGCCTTGCCGCAGCGCTGGCCGTGCGCTCAGCCGTGTCTGCTGGCGACCACCTCATATCGGTGCCCCTGACTGCGGCAGTCATTGCCGTCACGTTCTTCGTCGCCGAGCAGAATCTGGTGAACATCGAGTTCCGGCGACAGTCGTACTCGCTGACCTTCTCCGGGGTGCCCCTGGCACTAGGGATCCTCCTGCTGCCTGTTCACGAGCTTGTCCTTGCTCGTCTGGTCGGCAGCCTCGCTGCGCTGTTGTGGCAGCGCATAACCGCTGAGAAGATCGCCTACAACACGGCCGCCTTCTGTTTCGAGGCCGCAGTCAGCGGCAGCCTGCTCGCCGCGCTGCTGCCACATACCGGTGCGCTGGATCTGTGGAGCATTGCTGCGCTGCTTGGAGTCATCGCGGCCGTGGACCAGCTGATGAGCCTGCTGGTCCTCCTGGTCATCCGCATGCACGGCGGCACATTGAGCCGGCGCGATGTCGCCGAGGTGGTCGTGCAGGCTCTCGTGCTCACCGTGCTTTCGACTGTCTTCGCCGCTGCGTTGCAGATCCTCATTCGCGAGGGGATCGTCGGAGATCTCCTCGCCCTGGTGATGGTGACCGTGGCGGTACTCATCTATCGGGCGTACGCCGCCACGTCACGGCGACATCAGTCGTTGGCGATGGTGCACGACTTCGTCACCGATGGGGTTGGCGCAGAGACCGTGGAGGCGGTGGCCGGACGTAGCCTCACCCGGATGAGGCGGGTGCTGCGTGCCGGGGGCGTAGAGCTCTTGCTGCTGGAGCGCAACGAGGAAAGCCAGCAGCCCCAGCAACAGAGCTATCTACTTCTGGGACTGGGGGACGAGGACGAGCTCACCCACAGCCACACATCTCAGCTCACCGACTGGGTTCACGCGAAGGCCTTGCACCATGGCGAGCCAACGCTGGCCACCCACGGACGTGACACGGCTGTGGTTCGGTGGCTCGACTCGATGAACCTCAAGGATGCAATCGTCGTGCCACTGAAGTCTGGGGCCGAAATCCTGGGCACTGTCACGGTTACCGACAGGCTGGGCGACACAGCGACCTTCACCAGTGACGACCTGACGATGCTGCAGACTCTGGCAAGTCACTTCGCCGGGGCCGTGAGCAGCGCTCGCCTGATGGAGAAGCTGTCCCACGAGGCAACTCACGACGCGCTTACCGGCCTTGCCAACCGTGCCCACCTGGCCGCACAGCTAGGCGTAGCGGCAGGCCTGAGCTCAGACAACGCAATGCTCGTTATCGACCTGGACCGGTTCAAGGAGGTCAACGACGTCCTTGGGCACAGTATCGGCGACCGACTGCTCGTCGTCGTGGGTGAACGACTGGTCGCGTGCATGCCAGAGAACGCCACCGTCGCCAGGTTGGGCGGGGACGAGTTCGCTGTCCTGCTTGAGGGCGGTGCTGACGGAACCCCTGATGCGTTCGCCATGGCTGCGCTGGCGGCAGACCGCATCCTTGAGCCGGTCTGGCTGGATGGGGCGTTGCTCACCCCCGAGGTCAGCATCGGCATCGCCTCATCGCCGGGCGTAGCAACCGAGAACCTCCTGCGTTGTGCAGACACGGCCATGTACGTCGCCAAGTCACGCAGCGGGTCGACCGCCGTCTACGAAGCCACCATGGACAGCGGCCGCGCCGAACGGCTCGCTCTCGTGGCAGACCTACGGGTAGCCCTCGACCAGGCTCCCGAGCAGTTCGCGTTGAGCTACCAACCCCAGATTGACCTGGCCACCGGCACCGTGATCAGTGCCGAAGCGCTCGTCAGGTGGCATCACCCGGGGCTTGGAACACTGCCTCCGGACCGCTTCATACCTCTCGCCGAAGCCACTGGTCTGATCGACAAGCTCACGATGCACATCGTCACCGCCGCGCTGACCGAGTGCACCAAATGGCGTCGGCGAGGTCACGCCGTCACGGTCGCGGTGAACCTGTCGGCCCGAAACCTTGCCAACCCCAGAGTCATCGAGCACATCGCAGATGCCATCGTTGCAACCGGCGCTCAGGCCGAGTGGCTGATCCTGGAGATCACCGAGAGCAGCGTGATGGAGCATCCGGCCGAAGCCGTGGCGGCTCTGGACAGGATCGCCGGGCTGGGCATCTGCCTGTCACTTGATGACTTCGGCACCGGCTACTCAAGCCTCTCCTACCTGCAGCGCCTACCGGTGAGCGAGCTGAAGATCGACAGGTCCTTCGTCATCGGACTCGGAGAAGCGCCTCTGGCCAGGGCAGCCGCCCTGTTCCGGAGTATCACCGCCCTGGGCGCCGACATGAGGATGCGGATCGTCGCCGAAGGCATCGAGACCCAGGCCCAGCTGGCTGCCGTGAGCTCGTTGGGATGCCAGATCGGCCAGGGATACCTCATCTCTCGTCCGTTGGCCGCGGACGTGTTCCAGCGCTGGCTTGACGAATTCCCAAGGGGCCAACGCGATCTGCACCTGGTCCCAGCCTCCGCTTGAGAGCTGTCCGCAACCCGGGCAACCTGGTAGAGGGCGCCTTCGCTTGCCTCGCTTATCCTGAACTCCATGTCCTCCGAGAGCGCGCCAGAGTCCTCGCGCGCCCGGAACCCTCGACGACGCCCGTCCCGCAGGCGCAAGTCCGGGGGGCGGCCGACCTCCAGAGAGCCGCATGAGTCTCCGTCGGCAAGGTCCGCCCGTATCGCGCGTCGTCTGGCATCGGTGCCGACGGTCTCGTACCCCGCCGACCTGCCAATCACCGCACGCAAAGACGACATCGCCGCGACGATCCGCGACCACCAGGTCGTCATCGTCTCGGGGGAGACAGGATCCGGAAAGACCACACAGCTGCCCAAGATCTGCCTCGAGCTCGGTCGCGGCGTTGAGGGGCTCATCGGTCACACGCAGCCCCGACGGATCGCGGCCAGATCCGTTGCCGAGCGCATCGCCGATGAGCTGAACACCGAGCTGGGAACCTCAGTTGGCTACCAGGTCCGCTTCAGCGATCACTCCAGCCCCGGCACCCTCGTCAAGGTGATGACTGACGGCATCCTTCTTGCCGAGATGCAGCGCGACCGCGATCTGCGACGCTACGACACGATCATCATCGACGAGGCGCACGAGCGAAGTCTCAACATCGACTTCATCCTCGGTTACCTCAAGCAGCTGCTGCCGCGCCGGCCCGACCTCAAGGTCATCATCACGTCCGCGACCATTGACCCGCAACGGTTCTCGAAGCATTTCGGCGACGCACCCATCATCGAGGTGTCCGGACGCACCTACCCCGTGGAGATGCGTTACCGGCCGCTCGTCGGCGAGATGGCCGACGAGGAGGACAGGGACCAGGTCACGGCCATCTGCGATGCGGTTGAGGAGCTGTGGACCGAACAGCGCGGCCAGGCAGGAGACATACTCGTCTTTCTCTCCGGCGAACGTGAGATCAGGGACGCCGCAGATGCGCTGACGGGGTTGGCCCTGCCGCACACCGAGATCTTGCCGCTCTACGCGCGCCTGTCGGCCGCAGAGCAGCACCGGGTCTTCGGCCACCACACCGGCCGCCGCGTCGTGCTGGCCACGAACGTCGCGGAGACCTCCCTCACCGTTCCCGGCATCCGGTACGTCGTGGACACAGGGACCGCGCGAATCTCGCGCTACAGCCAACGCACCAAAGTTCAACGCCTGCCGATCGAGCCGATCTCGCAGGCCAGCGCCAGCCAGCGCGCCGGGCGCTGTGGTCGCGTCGCCGACGGCATCTGTATCCGGCTCTACTCGCAGGAGGACTTCGAAGCCCGACCCGAATTCACCGACCCGGAGATCCTGCGCACCAGCCTGGCCTCGGTCATCTTGCAGATGACCTCCCTGGCCCTTGGTGACATTGAGCGTTTTCCGTTTCTGGATCCGCCTGACTCACGCCAGATCACCGACGGGGTAAGGCTGTTGGAGGAGCTTCAGGCGATTGAGCCCCCGTCCGATCGGAAAGCTGACTCTCGTCACCGGCTCACGGCATACGGTCGCAAGATCGCCCGGCTGCCCCTCGACCCACGCCTTGCGCGCATGGTTCTTGAGGCTGAGGGCAATGGTGCGCTTCGCGAGGTGCTCATCATCGTCGCCGCGCTCTCCATCCAGGACCCACGCGAGCGACCCCGGGACAAGCAGCAGCAGGCCGACGAGAGACACCGGCGGTTCGCGGACGAGCACAGTGACTTCGCCTCGTACCTGAACCTGTGGAACTACCTCAGGGAGCAGCAGCAGGAGCTGTCCGGCAGCGCGTTCCGGCGACTGTGCAAGAGCGAGTATCTGCACTATCTGCGGATCCGCGAATGGCAGGACCTTCACACCCAGCTGAAGGCGGCCTGCAAGTCGCTTGACCTGCAGCAGAACTCATCCCCGGCCGGCTTCGACGCGATCCATCAGTCCCT
>JBDTOA010000162.1:0-4776 GCA_039933475.1 Dermatophilaceae bacterium | reverse complement strand
GCCTTGGTGAACCGGTGGATCTCGTCCAGGAAGAGGACGGTCTGCCGGTCGTACATGTCGCGTTCGCGAGCGGCTCCCTCCATGACGGCCCGGACGTCCTTGACGCCTGCCGTGACGGCCGAGAGCTCGACGAACCGCCGCCCGGCCGCATTGGCCACGAGATGCGCCAGGGTGGTCTTGCCGGTCCCCGGCGGCCCCCAGATGATGGCTGACAACGGACCTGCGGCGCCGGCGTGTCCCTCGATGAGTCGCCGCAACGGGCTTCCCGCCTGAAGGACGTCGGTCTGCCCCCGCACCTCGTCCAGCGAGCGGGGACGCATCCGGGCGGCCAGAGGAGGCAGCGAAGCACCGCTCACGCCGTCACCCACCCCGAGGTCACGCGAAGCGGCCGCGAAGAGGTCGTCGGCACCGGTGGTCACGGTTGGCAGGCTATCCCGCAGCCGTCACCACCGCGAAGTCGCAAGAGCTGCTGCTCCACGTGCCTCGCAGCAGCATCCTCTGCGACCTCACGGCTGGCCGTCGGCCTCCACCTTGGGCTCGGGCAGGGCGTCGACTCCGGCCTCCTTGCGCTGTGCCGGGGTGATGGGGGCTGGCGCAGAGGTCAGCGGGTCGAAGCCGCCGCCGGACTTCGGGAAGGCGATGACGTCGCGGATCGAGTCGGTGCGCGAGAGCAACGCGCAGATGCGGTCCCAGCCGAACGCGATACCGCCGTGCGGTGGTGCGCCGAACGCGAAGGCATCCAGCAGGAACCCGAACTTCTCCTGCGCCTCAGCCTGCGAGAGACCCATGACCTTGAAGACCCGCTCTTGAATCTCCCTGCGGTGGATACGGATTGAGCCGCCACCGATCTCGTTGCCGTTGCACACCATGTCGTACGCATAGGCCAGAGCGGCGCCCGGGTCGGTGTCGAAGGTGTCCATGAACTCGGCCTTGGGCGAGGTGAACGCATGGTGCACGGCCGTCCAGGCGCCGGAGCCAACGGCCACATCGCCTGAGGCCACGGCCTCGCTGGTCGGCTCGAACAGCGGCGCGTCCAGAACCCACAGGAACGACCATGCCGTCTCATCGATGAGCCCCGAGCGCTTGCCGATCTCAAGGCGAGCAGCACCCAGCAGGGAGCGTGATGCCTTGGCGGGACCGGCCGCGAAGAAGATGCAGTCGCCGTTGCCGGCACCGACGTGGTCGGCCAGGCCCTTGCGCTCGCTGTCGGTCAGGTTCTTGGCGACCGGCCCGCCGAGCTCGCCGTCCTCGCCGACCAGGACGTAGGCCAGGCCCTTGGCCCCACGCTGCTTGGCGAACTCCTGCCAGCCGTCGAGCGTCTTGCGCGGCTGGGAGGCGCCGCCCGGCATGACGACCGCGCCGACATACGGCGCCTGGAACACGCGAAATGCTGTGTCCTTGAAGAACTCCGTGCAGTCCGTGAGCTCCAGTGCGAAGCGCAGGTCCGGCTTGTCCGAGCCGTACCGCGCCATGGCGTCGGCATAGGTCATCCGCAGCATGGGCGTGGGGATCTCGTAGCCGATGAGCTTCCACAGTGAGGCAATGACCGCCTCACCGAGCTCGATGATGTCGTCCTGCTCGACGAAGCTCATCTCCATGTCGAGCTGGGTGAACTCCGGCTGACGGTCGGCCCGGAAGTCCTCGTCGCGGTAGCAGCGGGCGATCTGGTAGTAGCGCTCCATGCCGGCGACCATGAGCAGCTGCTTGAACAGCTGCGGACTCTGCGGCAGTGCGTACCAGGATCCCGGCTGCAGACGAGCCGGCACCAGGAAGTCGCGGGCCCCCTCGGGGGTCGAACGGGTCAGGGTGGGCGTCTCGATCTCGACGAAGTCCCTATCGGCGAGAACCGCCCGTGCGGCCTGGTTCACCTTGCTGCGCAAGCGAATTGCCGCGGCCGGACCGGGGCGACGGAGGTCGAGGTAGCGGTGCCTCAGCCGCGCCTCCTCGCCGACAGTGACGCGCTCGTCGATCTGGAACGGAAGCGGCGCCGCCGGGCTGAGGACCTCCAGCTCGGTCGCGACGACCTCGATCTCACCGGTCGGCAGGTCTCGGTTCGCGTTGCCCTCAGGGCGCTCGCGCACCTCACCAGTGACCTTGACGCAGTACTCGTTGCGAAGGTCGTGGGCACCGCCTTCGGCGAGGATCTCGTCCCGCACCACCACCTGGGCAACCCCCGACGCGTCGCGAAGGTCGAGGAAGGCCACGCCGCCATGGTCGCGGCGGCGGGCGACCCAGCCGGTGAGCACGACGGACTGTCCGACATGTCCCTTGATTCCGGCGCGCAAGCTGCCGGCCTCATGAGTGCGAAGCACGAGAGATCCTCTGTTTCAGTGGTTGGTGTGGTCCTGAGCAGGCTGGTCAGGTCCGTCCATATCCTACGGAAACGGGCGGTCCGGCCGAGAGGGCGGTCAGCTGCGGTATGCCGGGTGCTCCGGCCAGGGCGCATCCCCGGGTCGCAGCGTGGTCCAGCCTCGAGCACGCGCCGCGTGCGCGGTCAGGATGCCGATCACCGCGCTGGGGTTGTGCAGCTGACCTCGCAGAACGGCATCGTGAGCCTCGTCGAGGTCCACCCAGCTGGCCGTTATATCGCGTTCTTCGCCGGTGCGGCTGAAGCGCTCGCCATCGCGGACCTCTGCCAGGTCACGGGCCAGGAAGATACGAAGCGCCTCGGAGCTGCCTCCTGGGGAGCCGAAGTAGTCGATGAGCACGTCCCAGCGTCCGGCTCGAAGGTCGGCCTCCTCATGGAGCTCTCGGGCGGCGGCCTGCCAGGGCGGCTCGCCGGGGACGTCGAGCAGACCCGCGGGCACCTCCCACTCGAACGCCCCGACCGGGTGGCGGTACTGCTTGATGAGCAGGAGCTGGTCGCAGCCGTCGACCTCACGCAGCGCAACGATCGACACCGCGCCGGGGTGGTCGAGGTACTCGCGGACGACCTGGCCGGCCTCGCCGAGGTCCACGGTGTCGCGGCGGACGTCCCAGACCATGCCCTCCAAGGCCAGCTCCGTCGCTGCTACCGGCCGCCGGTCGAGCCGCTCAGCGAGGTCGACGCCGCGCAGGACCGGGGCATACAGGCTCATCGAACAGCGACGACTTCGGCGTCCTTGGGCCGGTTGACCTCGACCAGGCGGGAGGCCTTCTGGGCATCGATCGCGGCCTTGACCAGCCCGGCGAAGAGCGGATGCGCCCGGTGCGGGCGGGACTGGAACTCCGGGTGGGCCTGGGTCGAGACGTAGTACGGATGCGTGTCGGCCGGCAGCTCGACGAACTCGACCAACATGCCGTCCGGCGAGGTGCCGGAGATGCGCAGGCCCGCTTCTTCGAGCTGGTCGCGATAGGCGTTGTTGACCTCGTAGCGGTGGCGGTGACGCTCGTGGACCAGGGCTGACCCATAGGCGCCGGCGACGACCGACCCCTCGACCAGCTTGGCGGGGTAGGTCCCAAGCCGCATCGTGCCGCCGAGATCTCCCGCGCCCTCGACAAAGGCCTTCTGCTCCTCCATCGTGGCGATCACCGGGTTGGTGGTGTGCGGGTGGAACTCGCTGGAGGACGCGTCGGGGATACCGAGGACGTTGCGCGCGTACTCGATCACCATGCACTGCAGCCCCAGGCACAGGCCCAGTGTCGGGACGCCGTTGACGCGGGCCCACTTCAGTGCGCCGAACATGCCCTCGATCCCGCGAATGCCGAAGCCGCCCGGGACCACGATCGCGTCGACGCCGCCGAGCGCCTTCTGTGCGCCTGCGTCGGTCTCGCACTCGTCGCTGGCGACCCATCGGACCGAGACCTTGGCGTCATGGTGGAAACCACCAGCGCGCATCGCCTCGGTGACGGACAGGTAGGCGTCGGGCAGGTCGATGTACTTGCCCACCAGGGCGATCTCGACGGCGTGCTCCGGATTGTGCACCCGGCGCAGCATCTCGTCCCAGTCATGCCAGTCGACGTCACGGAAGGGCAGGCCCAGGCGACGGATCACATAGGCGTCGAGGCCTTCGGCGTGCAGCACCTTGGGGATGTCGTAGATGCTGGGGGCGTCCACCGCGGCGACGCACGCCTCGGTGTCGACATCGCAGAAGAGCGAGATCTTGCGTTTGAGGCTGTCGGGGATCTCACGGTCGGCACGCAGCACGATGGCATCCGGCTGGATTCCGACCTGTCGGAGCGCAGCCACCGAGTGCTGGGTCGGCTTGGTCTTCAGCTCGCCACTAGGTGCGAGGTAGGGCACCAGCGAGATGTGCAGGAAGAAGACGTTGTCGCGACCCACGTCGTGGCGGACCTGGCGGGCAGCCTCGAGGAACGGCAGCCCCTCGATGTCGCCCACCGTGCCGCCGATCTCGGTGATGATGACGTCCGGACGGTCCTTGGCGGGCACGTCGGCCTGCTCGCGCATCCGCGACTTGATCTCGTTGGTGATGTGCGGGATGACCTGCACCGTGTCGCCGAGGTACTCCCCGCGACGCTCCCTGGCGATCACCCGGCTGTAGACCTGGCCCGTCGTGACGTTGGCGGAGCCCGCCAGCGGGACGTCCAGGAAGCGCTCGTAGTGGCCGATGTCCAGGTCTGTCTCGGCGCCGTCATCGGTGACGAAGACCTCGCCGTGCTGGAACGGGTTCATCGTCCCGGGATCCACGTTGAGGTAGGGGTCCAGCTTCTGCATCGTCACCCGCAGCCCACGCGCGCGGAGCAGATGTCCGAGGCTGGATGCCGTGAGGCCCTTGCCGAGCGAAGAGGCGACGCCTCCGGTTACGAAGATGTGTTTTGTCTGCTGTACCACGGGCT
>JBDTOA010000161.1:0-4818 GCA_039933475.1 Dermatophilaceae bacterium | reverse complement strand
ACCCGCTTGCCGGGCCGGCCGGTCCTGGGGTCGATCGGGACCATGTCGTTGCCGAGGTCGTCGTTGACCCACAGCGTCTTCAGGTCCCAGCTCGGCACGACGTGCTGGGGTTCGCGGCCGGTGGGGTACGTGCCGATCACCTTGAACGTCTTCGGGTCGATCACCTGCACCGTGTTGGCGATGGTGTTCGGGACGTACACCAGGCTCTTGGCCGCCTTGGCCGTCTCGGAGAGCATGCCGGCTCCCGCGCCGGCATAGACGTTGACCGGGCCGCTCTTGGGGGCCGAGGTGGCTGATACGGCGGCAGGGGCCGAAGGGGTGACAGCAGGCGAGGAGGCAGCTGTCGTTGCCGACGCATCCCCCGATGCCGGAGCGGTGCAGGCGCTGAGCAGCAGCATTGACGCTGACACTGCCGCGGCAGCGCCGATCAGCCTTGGTGAGGGACGCTCGACAGGCACCCGAAGCCAATCTGTGGGAAGAACAACCGGGGCGCCCAATCGTCGCAGAAGGGCGTCAGTCGCGGAGCAGCATTGAGAGCGTCACCGGCACCAGTCCCCTGGCCGACAGACCAGCCAGGATCTTCGGCAAGGCCTGGACCGTGCCCGGGTGACCCAGATGCAGGCTCACGATCGAGCCCGGCCGGACCTTGTCGAGCGTCCTAGACACGACGAGCGAGGGGCCCGGATCGCGGTAGTCCTGCGGGTCGACGTCGTACGAGACGCACCGCTTGTATCCCGAGCGGCTGGCCGCCGCCCGGATCGTGGCCGTGCTGTGCGGCGTACCGGAGGGCCGGAACCACCATCCGACCGAGCCGGTGGCTTTGCGCAAGGCGTCTGCGCCGCGACGGATCTCGTCGTCGGCGACCCGCGCGCTCAGCCCGGGCATCTGCTGGTGGCTCCACGTGTGGTTGCCGAGCTCGTGACCGGCCGCAAGGATCTGCCGCCCCACAGAGGGCGCGCCGGCCAGCCACTGTCCGACCGCGAACACGGTGATATGTGCATCGTGGTCGGCGCAGTCGCGCAGGATCTGCTCGGCCAACGACGTGTCTCCCGCGCCGTGGAAGGTCAGTGCAACCTCGCTTCGGGTTCGTGGTCCGTTGACGATGTCCGGACCCGACGTCCTCGCGATGGCCGGCTCGACGCTCCCGCTCTGGGCCGTCGCTGTGCTGCCGTGAGTGCTGTCGGCGGTCGATGACGCGGTTGGTGCCGCGGTCGGGCCATCCGTCGAGGCGGGCACGGCGGACGTCCTTGTTGAACCTGCAGTCAGGTCGCTCGAGCATCCGGCCGCTGCAAGCACGCCAGCCAGCGAGGCGAGAACCGTCCGCCGGCCCATCCAGGGCCCAGCACCAGGGGTCTTGGGGCTCTGGTCATCCGTCATGGCTGCATTGTGGCAAATGACCCTGTGTCTGGCCGCGGGCTAGGCTGCCCGCGTGACCGAGTCGAGGACCGAATCCCTGGATCTGCGCGACCCCTCCGTCGACCCGGTGGAGGTTGCCGCCGCCGCCGCAGCGGTGATTGCGGAGCGGTCGGGCTCATCGCGCCACGACGTCGCACTGGTCCTCGGCTCCGGCTGGGGCCAGACCGGTGACCTGATCGGGCGAACTGTTGCCACCATCCCGAACACTGACGTTCCGGGCTTCGCCAAGGCAGCCGTACCCGGGCACCTGGACGTCCTGCGATCGGTTGCGATCGGGGACTCGGGCAGCCGGGCGCTGGTCTTTGGCACCCGCACCCACTTCTATGAGGGACGCGGAATCCGCTCGGTGGTCCACGCCGTGCGGACCGCTGCCGCGACCGGTTGCCGGACCATCGTGCTGACCAACGGCTGCGGCGCCCTTGACCCGTCATGGTTGCCGGGGACCCCCGTCCTCATCCGGGACCACATCAACCTCACTGCAGCATCGCCAGTCGAGGGCGCCAGCTTCGTTGACCTGACCGATCTGTACTCATCGAGGCTGCGTGAGCTCGCCCGCACCGTCGACCCCGACCTTGCCGAGGGCGTCTACGTCCAGTTCCGCGGACCCCACTACGAAACGCCCGCGGAGGTCAAGATGGCCAGGATCCTGGGCGGCGACCTGGTCGGGATGTCGACAGCCCTCGAGGCGATCGCCGCCCGACAGAGCGGCATGGAGGTCCTCGGGATCTCACTGGTCACGAACCTGGCGGCCGGCATGGGCGACCAGCCCCTCTCCCACGGCGAGGTGATCGAGGCGGGACGCAATGCTGCGGAGCGCTGCGGTCGTCTGCTCGCTGCAGTCGTCGCCAAGATCGAGGTCACGCCGTGACCGAGCAAAGGGTCGACCCCGGGACGGCAACGCAGGTCGCCCGGCCTGACCTGCTCGAACGCGCCGCCTCCTGGCGCGACGACGATCCCGACGACGCGACCAGCGCGGAGCTCGGGACCCTGATCGTGGCCTCAGCCTCAGGCGACGCAGAGGCCGGGGCAGAGCTCGCGGACCGTTTCATGGGCCTGCTCGAGTTCGGCACGGCGGGGCTGCGCGGCAGGATGGGTGCCGGCCCCAACCGGATGAACCGCTCCGTGGTGATCCGCGCGGCAGCCGGGCTCACGGCATACCTGAAAGAGCGTTCACCAGAACCCTTGGTGGTCATCGGTTTTGACGCGAGGCACAACTCGGACGTCTTCGCCCGGGACACCGCTGCCGTCGTCGTTGCCGCTGGCGGGCGGGCGATGCTCCTGCCACGCCCGTTGCCGACTCCGGTGCTGGCCTTCGCGATTCGCCACCTGGGCGCGGACGCAGGCGTGATGGTCACCGCCAGCCACAACCCCGCGGTCGACAACGGCTACAAGGTCTATCTCGGCGACGGCAGCCAGATCGTGCCGCCCTCCGACGCCCAGATCGCCGCGCACATCGCGCAGGTGCTGAGGGTCGCTGACGTACCGCGAGCCGACAGTGGCTGGACAGTGCTGAACGACGATGT
Organism: Dermatophilaceae bacterium; assembly: GCA_039933475.1. Classification (GTDB taxonomy): domain Bacteria; phylum Actinomycetota; class Actinomycetes; order Actinomycetales; family Dermatophilaceae; genus UBA4719. The sequence continues at coordinate 1,879 of JBDTOA010000161.1, read as the reverse complement.
GCTCGGTGCCTATCTGGATGCTGCCGCCGCGGTTGTGGACCCGGCGAGCGCGCGCGCGCTGCGGGTCGTCCACACCGCGATGCACGGGGTCGGGACCGACGTCATCCAAAGGGCGTTCGCGCTTGCGGGTTTCAGCCCCCCGGTCATCGTGCCGAGCCAGTCAGAACCCGACCCGGACTTCCCGACGCTGGTCTTCCCGAACCCCGAGGAGCCGGGCGCCATCGATGCGGCCCTCGCGCTGGCGGCCCAGGTGGGTGCTGACCTTGTCCTGGCCAACGACCCGGATGCCGATCGTTGTGCAGTTGCCGTGCCGGACCCGGCGGCGGGGACGCCGGACGACCCGTCCGGATGGCGGATGCTGCGCGGCGACGAGGTCGGCTGGCTGCTCGGGGCCCACATCCTGGCTCGAGGGGTCGACGCCGATGACGTCTTCGCAAACTCGATCGTGTCATCGCGACTGCTTGCGGCCATGGCTGCCGGCGCAGGGATCCGGCACCAGGAGACCCTGACCGGCTTCAAGTGGATCTCGCGGGTGGACGGGCTGCGCTTTGGCTACGAGGAGGCGATCGGCTACTGCGTCGACCCGCCCCGCGTGGCGGACAAGGACGGGATCAGCGCGGCACTCATGCTGGCCGAGCTGGCCGCTGGTCTGCGGGCCCAGGGCCGCTCGCTGCTCGATCTGCTGGACGACCTCGCGATCGCGCACGGGGTCCACGCAACGGACTCGTTCGCGGTCCGCGTGGATGACCTGAGCGTGATCGGCATCGTGATGTCCCGCCTGCGACACGAGCCCCCGACCAGCATCGGGGGGGTCCGGGTATCCCGGACAGACGACCTGGCGCTGGGCTCGGGACAGCTGCCACCCACGGACGGGCTGCGCTACCAGCTTCAGGATGCGAGCCGGGTGATCGTGCGTCCCAGCGGGACGGAGCCCAAGCTCAAGATCTACCTCGAGGTCATTGTCCCGGTGGAGGGCCGATCGGCGCTGGCCGAAGCCAGGTCGGAAGCCAGAACGCGGCTGGACCGGGTGGTCACCTCGATGCGCGGGCTGACCTCTGCGCCCTAGATACACTCGGCGGGTGCCCTCCCCAGCAGCTGTTGACCGCGCGCGTGCCCTGATCGGAGTCACGGCGCTGACCAACGCCTCGCTCACCACCTGGCTCCACGGGCTGCCCGGCGTCGACCATGTCGGCGCCGACGCCCGCGCAGCAGGACTGGCCACCCGCTCGATCAAGACCACGTCCAAGGCGTGGGCCATCGACACCGCGATCGGCATGATCGACCTGACCACCCTTGAGGGCGCCGACACCGAGGGCAAGGTGCGGTCGCTGTGCGCCAAGGCGATGGCTCCTGACCCCGGCGATCCGACGACGCCCCATGTGGCTGCCGTCTGCGTGTACAACGACCTCGTTCCTGTGGCCGTGGATGCCTTGCAGGGCAGCAACATTCACGTCGCGGCCGTGACCTCAGCCTTCCCCTCCGGTCGGGCCAGCATGGCCGTCAAGCTGAACGACACCCGTGACGCGATCAAGGCCGGCGCTGACGAGATCGACATGGTCATCGACCGCGGGGCCTTCCTGTCCGGCAGGTACCTCCAGGTGTTCGACGAGATCGCCGCCATCAAGGAGGCCTGCACCGCGGATGCCCGCGGCGGCGCTCCGGCCCACTTGAAGGTCATCCTGGAGACCGGCGAGCTGGTCACCTATGACAACGTGCGCCGCGCCTCGTGGCTGGCCATGCTGGCCGGTGCGCAGTTCATCAAGACCTCCACCGGCAAAATATCGCCAGCGTCGACGGCGCCTGTGGTGATGATCATGCTCGAGGCGGTCCGCGACTGGCGCTCCCTCACCGGCACCCAGGTCGGGGTGAAGGCGGCCGG
>JBDTOA010000160.1:0-4851 GCA_039933475.1 Dermatophilaceae bacterium | reverse complement strand
AGTTCGTGTTCGCAGGCGAGGTGGCGCCCGAGCTCGCCGTCAAGCTGTAGCCGGGGTCAGGCTGCGGAGTCAGCCTCTGAGAGGAACAGGGCAAAGATCGCCGGCTGCGCCTGGATCAGCTCGAGACGACCACCGTTGGCCTCGGCCAGGTCTCGAGCCAGGGCAAGCCCGAGGCCGGTGCTCTTCGCGGTGCTGACCGACCGTTCGAAGATGTGCGGGGCGATCGCCGAGGTCACGCCATCACCCTGGTCGCTGACCTCCACCACCACCGATGGACCGCTGCGACGGGCCTGTACGTCGACCGTGCCGCGACCGTGTGCAAGGGAGTTCTCCAGGAGCGTGGAGAGCACCTGGGAGAGTGCTGCGGGGGTGGCCCGCACCTGCAGGCCGCGCTGACCGTGGACGTAGACGCTGCGCCTGGCCTGCTCGAACGCCGGCTGCCACTCACGCTGAAGCGCGGCGATCACCGAGTCCAGCGACACCGAGGGCGGCGGGACATCGTGCCCCTGACGGGTCCTGGAAAGCAGGTCGTCCACGACTTTGGTGAGCCGTTCGACCTGGGCGATCGCAATACCCGCCTCCTCCTGGGCCACCAGCAGGTCGTCGGTCACGGCGATCTCCTCGAGGCGCATGAGCAGAGCGGTCAGCGGTGTGCGCAGCTGGTGTGAGGCATCCGAGGCGAAGTCGCGCTCCGAGGCCAGCGACCGGGTCATCTGGTGGGCGCTGCGGGCCAGCACCTCCGAGACGCGGTCAACCTCGGCGATGCCGGTGACCAGCGGCTGGAAACGGGACTCCCCGGCGCCCAGCCGCTCGGCCCGGTCCGCAAGCTGCGCCAGCGGCTCCGCGAACCTGCGCGCCTGGAGGAAGGCAACAACCACGCCGGCCAGAACGGCGACCACCGACAGCACGGCGATCAGGGCAACCAAGGCCAGAGGCACGGCTGGCCGGCCCGGCTGGTCGAGCCACCCGTCCAGGCGGGCGCCGTTGTCGGCCATCGCCCACCAGCCGACGGCCCCCAGCGTCACGCCGATGATCGCCACGGAGAGAAGGACCGAGACAAAGGTCGATCGGACGAGCTGCTTGCGCATGCCGAGAGCTCAGCTCCGCTCTGGGCGCTCGAACCTGAAACCGACGCCACGCACCGTGGCAATGAAGCGAGGCTGAGCTGCGTCGTCGCCCAGCTTCCGGCGCAGCACGGAGATGTGCATGTCGAGGGTCTTGGTGGACCCGAACCACACGGTGTCCCAGACCTCACGCATCAGCTGCTCGCGCGAGACGACCTTGCCCTGCTCGCGGACCAGGACTCGCAGCAGGTCGAACTCCTTTGCGGTCAGCTGGAGCTCTTCGTCGTCGAAGTAGGCCCGGCGGCCGTCGGGGTCAATGCGGACGCCTGTGCTGGGGCCACCGCCGTCGGCCTGCTGCCGGCGCATCAGGGCGCGGACCCGGGCCAGGAGCTCGGCAAGGCGGAAAGGCTTGGTGACGTAGTCGTCGGCGCCCGCGTCGAGCCCGACCACCAGGTCAACCTCGTCGACCCGGGCGGTCAGGATCAGGACCGGAAAGGTGCGACCGTCGGCGCGCAGGCGCCGACACACCTCGAGCCCGTCGATGTAGGGCAGGCCGAGGTCGAGAACCACCAGATCGGGGTTCTCGTTGGCGCCCTCGAGGGCTGCGCGGCCGTCGGCCCGGACATCGACGTCGTAGCCCTCTCGCCTCAGCGCACGAGCCAGCGGCTCCGAGATCGCCGGGTCATCCTCGGCCAGAAGAACACGTGTCATGAGCGCATCGTAGGGCCATCATCAGCCTCAAGCCCTTTCCAACGCGCTGGGCGCTTCTGCGCAAAAGCGGCAACGCCCTCTGCTCGGTCGGGGGAGAAGGCCGTGGCGCGCCAGCAGGCGTCCTCGACCTCGAGCCCGGTGGCAAGGTCGACGTCGCCCCCGAGGCGCATCGCCCGCTTGGCCTGGCGCAGCCCGACGGGTGAGTTGGCGGCTATCTGGGTGGCCAGCTCGAGCCCGCGACCCAGCGCGCTACCGGCCTCCACCACCTCGTCGACCACACCGAGGGCAGCAGCCTCGGGGGCGGTTATCCGACGGGCGGTGAAGATCATCCCGGCGGCCCTGGACCAGCCGACGCGACGGGTCAGCAGCTGCGTGCCGCCGCCGCCGGGGATGACGCCCACCGATACCTCAGGAAGGCCGAGCACCGCCGCCGACCCGGCCACGATCAGGTCGCAGGACAGCGCGATCTCCAGGCCGCCACCCAGGGCGAACCCCTCCACCACGGCGATCGCGGGCATCGGCAGGTTCAACACTGCGCCGTATGCCGCGCGGGCCACCGGCCGCTGCGCCAGCAGGTCGGCGTCGGTGAACGAGTGGCGTTCCTTGAGGTCGGCTCCTACGCAGAAGGCCCTCGGGCTGGTGCTGGTGACCAGCACGACGCTCACGAGGGGGTCGGCCGCGAGCTCGGCACAGGCAGCGGCCAGCTCTACAGCCAGCTGTGTCGACACTGCGTTCATCGCCTCGGGCCGGTCCAGCGCAAGCTCGGCGATGTGGCCGCCCTCGCCATGGCGGGTGAGCCTCACCATCGCCGGTGTAGGGGTGCTCAGCTCAGTCATCTGCCCAGGTCTCCTTGTTCGCCGTCATCGCGCTCGGTTCAGCTTCGGGTTCGGGTTCAGATTCGTGTTCGGGTTCGGGGACCATGCGCAGGACCGCTGCGGCCAGGTGCCGTCTCCACGCATAGACGAGCAGCGGCTCCAGATCGTCGGCGATGTCAGCCAGCCTCGAGGCGGCGGCCCGTGCGGTCGCGGACCCGTCAAGGCTGGACTCCGCTCCCATGGACTCCCCCATCACCCGGGTCTGCCACAGCGCCAGGCGATCAGTCGACCGGGCGAACGCCATCGTCATCCCCAGAGCGGTCGGCTCGTCCAGAACGCCGCCTCGAACCAGCGCTGCGACCGACTTCAGGGCTTTGAGGTCCGCCTCCGTGAATACGGCCTCACTGTCCCCGACGTCGGGCAGACCGAGGGCATGCCACAGCTTGCGCGCACTGAGCTGGGACACCGACGCCTTGTCGCTGACCTCCCGGATGCACATGGTCCGTCGCTGTCCGAGCAGCCGGGCCTCGATGTCCTCACCCAGCGACGATGCCACCCTGCGCTCGGGCGGCAGGCTCGTGCGATGACGACCGGAGTGGCTCATCTCACCTGCCCCATTCCTCGATCACGGTCTGTGCGATGACCCCAGATCATGCCCTGTGTCCTGCGCCGGGCTGCGAGCGCCGTACATGGGTGACGTCTCCGGCCGCGTGGGCCACGGCCCCGCCCGGACCCGCAACCACCAGACGGCCGGCGTCGTCCACACCCGTGGCAGTTCCGTGCGCGACCAGTCCGTCCGGCTGGTAGACGTCCACCTCAAGACCGATCGTCAGGCAGGCACCGCGGTACGCCGTCCGCAGGGTCTCCAGGCCGGCTCCACCGCCGGCCCAGGCCTTGTGGAGCTCGGCGACCGCACCGAGATAGCGCACCACGACATCCTCGCGGCTGGTGTCATCCACTCCAACCAGGGCGAGAGAGGTCGCGGTATCGACAGGCAGCTCGTCTCGTCTCTGGTCGATGTTGAGGCCGGCGCCGATCACCACCAGCTCGGCGCCGACCACCATCTCGCACAGGATGCCCGAGAGCTTCAGCCACGGGACGTCGGAGCCCGCAGCATCGTCGATGTGCCCGGTGTCCCTACTGTTCTGCTGCGCAAGAACGTCACTGTCCTCCTGTGCCAGGACGTCGTTGGGCCACTTGAGCCGGCACTGGACGTGGGCCACGTCGGCCAGCGCCTGTTGCATGGCGAGGCCGGCCAGAAGGGGGAGCCAGCCAAGGTCGCCGGCGCGGTCGGCCGGCACCGGAACCACGCACGACACGGCGACCGAGGTGCCCGGCGGTGCCTCCCACTGACGCGACATGCGTCCGCGCCCTGCGCTCTGGTGCTCGGCCACCACGACATGCCAGGGATGAGGGGCCCGCAGAGCCTCGAGGTTGGTCGAGTCGATGGAGGCATGGACGTCGACCACCTGCCAGGGACTCTGCGAAGTGATCAATGCCGATTTGACGGATTTGGGATCGAGAATCGCGGCCACGGGCCTAAGGCTAGGCTGCCGCCATGGCAGACGTAGTTCCCTCCGGAGATACAGTGATTTCCGACCTCGACATCCACACGACCGCGGGCAAGCTGGCGGACCTGATCGGGCGCAACCACGAGGCCGTGCATGCGGGGTCGGGCAAGGCGGTCGAGAAGCAGCACGCCAAGGGCAAGAAGACCGCGCGAGAGCGGATCGCGGCCCTGCTGGACGAGGACTCGTTCGTCGAGCTCGACGAGCTGGCCCGCCACCGCTCGATCGCGTTCGGGCAGCAGAAGAACCGCCCGTACGGCGACGGCGTGGTCACCGGGTATGGCACCGTCGACGGCCGCCAGGTCTGTGTCTTCTCCCAGGACTTCACCGTGTTCGGAGGGTCGCTGGGCGAGGTGTTCGGCGAGAAGATCGTCAAGGTCATGGACCTGGCGATGAAGATCGGCTGCCCGCTCGTCGGCATCAACGACTCCGGCGGCGCCCGCATCCAGGAGGGCGTGGTGGCGCTGGGGCTCTACGCCGAGATCTTCCGTCGCAACGTCCACGCCTCCGGGGTCATCCCCCAGATCTCCCTGGTCCTCGGGCCATGCGCGGGCGGCGCGGTCTACTCCCCCGCAATCACCGACTTCACCGTGATGGTCGACCAGACCTCACACATGTTCATCACCGGCCCCGACGTGATCAAGACCGTCACGGGCGAGGACGTCGGCATGGAGGAGCTCGGCGGGGCTCATT
>JBDTOA010000159.1:0-4864 GCA_039933475.1 Dermatophilaceae bacterium | reverse complement strand
TCGACCGTGCCGGAGAGTGGCCTTCGTTCTGGCGTAACGGTTTCTGTCGGCCGCCGGACCGAGTCCTTCGTTCAGGTTGGCCGCCCGGTTGCGGTGGCCACCGTCGTTGCGGGGCCAGACCAAGGCAAGGAGATCCCGCTTCCGCGAGGCACGGCATACATCGGTCGTGCCCACGGCTGCGAGATCCAGGTGAGCGACTCGTCGGTCTCCCGCCGTCACGCCAAGCTGTTGGTCGCGGCGTCTCCTGCTGCCGTCGAGGTCGTGGATCTCCGCTCGGCCAATGGGATCTCGGTCGGCGGGGTCGAGGTGCCGCGTGCGGTCCTGAAGGCGGGCGATCGGGTCCGCCTTGGTGATACCGAGGTCGAGGTTCGGTTGATCGAGACGGCGCCTTGCTCGGCTGGCCCGGCCGACGGTGGCTGCAGCTCGGTGGCCTTCTCGAGGTCGCCGCGCATCGCCCCCAGATTCGAGGGCCGCGAGCACGAGCTGCCAGCACTGCCAGAGCGCCCCAAGCCGTCGCGGATGCCATGGCTGGCAGTGATGTTCCCGGCGCTCCTGGGGGTCGGCATGTTTGCGTTCACCCGCAGTCCCTACTCGCTGATCTTCGTCGTGATGTCGCCAATGATGATGCTGGGCAACCACATCGAGCAGCGCCGGGGCGGAAAGAAGGAGTTCGAGACGCTGATGCGGGAGTTCCGCGAGGACCTCGGGGTCGCGACAGCGCGCATCCGCGAGTCTCTGCTGGTGGAGGGCGACCAACGCCGGGGCGAGAGCCCTTCGGGCGTCGAGTGCGCCGAGGCGGCCGGCCGGTTCAGCCCGTTGCTGTGGTCTCGGCGGGTCGACACCATTGGCTTCCTTCAGCTGCGCCTCGGGCAGGGGACCCTTTCGTCGCGGAGCTCGATGAAGGTGCCACCACTGCGCGGCAGGTCCACTGCGCAGGCACGGCTCGAGCTGACCTCGGCGATCGAAGGCCTGTCCCTGGTTCCAGACGTTCCGGTGGTCGTCGACCCACTGAGCACTGGCGCGATCGGCGTCTCCGGAACTCGCAGCGACGTGCTGCCCGGAGCGAGATCCCTTGTGCTACAAGCAGTTACGCTCCATTCTCCGGCCGAGCTTGTCGTCACCGCCTTCGCCTCAACCGCCTCTGCGCGCGACTGGGACTGGCTCAAATGGGTGCCGCATACGGCATCGGCACACAGCCCGATCTCGGCCGGCCATCTGGCCAGCACCGCACCCGCGTGCTCGGCGCTGCTGTCCGAGCTGGAGGACCTGATCGCCTCGAGGGGTGAGGCCCGGGAACCGCTGGGGACGCTTTTGCCTGCCCTCCCTCGCGTGCTGGTCCTCGTCGAGAACGATGCGCCCGCCGAGCGCGGCCGTCTGGTCCAGCTCGCCGAGAACGGTTGGCGCAAGGGCATCTGCATCCTCTGGCTTTCGGCCACGACCGCTGAGCTGCCGGCCGCATGCCGGGTCTTCCTCGAGGTCGCGAGCAACGCCGTCACGAGCAGCACCGGTATCGCCGGGGGCAGCGCGGGCCGCGTCAGCTACGTCAAGGAGGGCCGCGTCGTCACGCCGATAGTCGTCGACGCGGTCAGCCTCGATGTGGCGCTCGCCACCGCCCGAGCCTTGTCGCCGGTCGAGGACTCCGGCGCACCGCTGCTTGACGAAAGCGACCTGCCCCGCGAAGTCTCGCTGCTCAGTCTCATCGGCACCGAGCTGGCCCGATCCGAGCAAGCCGTGATCGAGCGCTGGGGTGAGAGCCGGTCCATCCTCACCGGCCCGTTCGCCCCCAAGAAACCGTCCCGCAGACCAGGCAACCTTCGCGCGATCGTCGGCCGGTCGGCACTGGGGACGTTCTCAGTAGACCTGCGCGCTGACGGCCCGCATGCACTCGTAGGCGGCACAACCGGTGCGGGCAAGTCGGAGCTTCTGCAGGCCTGGATCCTGGGTATGGCGAGCGCACACTCCCCGCAACGGGTCACCTTCCTGCTGGTGGACTACAAGGGCGGGTCGGCGTTTCGCAGCTGCGTGGATCTGCCCCACACCGTTGGCCTGGTGACCGACCTCTCGCCTCACCTTGTCGCTCGGGCGTTGGCATCGCTGTCCGCCGAGCTGCGATACCGGGAGCAGCTGCTTGCCAGACACAACGCCAAGGACCTCGTCGAGCTGGAGCGCCGTGGCGAGGTTGACGCGCCGCCGAGCCTGATCATCGTGGTCGACGAGTTCGCCGCTCTGGTGCAGGAGGTTCCCGAGTTCGTCGAGGGGGTCGTCAACGTCGCTCAGCGCGGTCGATCCCTGGGGCTGCACCTCATCCTGGCAACCCAGCGGCCCGCCGGCGTCATCAGGGACAACCTTCGCGCCAACACCAACCTGCGAATGGCCCTGCGGATGGCCGATGGGAGCGACAGCGCGGACGTCCTCGGCTCAACGATGGCCGCGACCTTCGACCCCGCCATACCAGGGCGTGCCGTCTCCAAGAGCGGGCCAGGTCGGCTGACCTCGTTCCAGACCGGGTATGCCGGAGGCTGGACCTCGGACAGTCCGCCGCGTCCAAAGATCCGGGTCGAGACCTTGAGCTACGGGCCGACCCAGCTGTGGGAGCCGCCGAACGAGTCGGACGTGCAGGACGTACGGCTGAACGTCGGGCCGACAGACATCCAGCGCCTGGTATCGACGATCGGCCTCGCGGCCAGGAACGCGGGACTGCCGACCCCGAGACCGCCGTGGCTGCCCGAGCTCCGAGCCGTCTATGACCTCGCGCTGCTGCCGCCTGCCGGGAGCGACGACCATCTGGTCTTCGGGGTGGCCGACCATCCGGACGCGCAGGCCCAGCCGGTGGTCGCGTTCAACCCGGACAAGGAAGGCAACCTCGCAGTCTTCGGTGCCAGCGGCTCCGGAAAGAGCGTCTTCCTGCGCACGATCGCGCTCGCGGCTGGATCCAGCGCGGGTGGCGGTCCGTGCCATGTCTACGGCCTCGACTTCGGCAACCGCGCCCTGTTCATGCTCGAGTCACTCCCGCACGTGGGCAGCATCGTGGCGGGCGCCGACCATGAACGCCTGACCCGCCTGCTGCTGCTCCTGCGCGAGACGATCGACGATCGGGCAGGACGGTATTCGGCGGCTCGGGCCTCGACGATCACCGACTACCGGCACCTGGCCGACGCCCCGTCCGAGCCGCGGATCATCGTTCTGCTGGACGGACTGACCGCCTTCCGCGCGGCCTACGAGACAGGCGGGAAGGCCCGATGGCTGGATCTGTTCACCTCCCTGGCCGCGGACGGTCGCCCGGTGGGGGTCCACTTCGTGATCTCGGTCGACCAACGCACCGGTATGCCGGGCTCGCTCGCCTCCGCGGTCCAGCGCCGGGTGGTTCTGCGGATGGCTCACCCCGACGACTACAGCTTCCTGGGTGTGGCCGGCGACGTCCTGAGCATGGCCTCGCCCCCTGGCCGAGGACTGCTCAACGGCGTCGAGATCCAGTGCGCCGTTCTAGGTGGCACCTCGGAGGTCATGACGCAGGCGCTGGCGGTAAGAGCCTTTGGCGACGCTATGCGCAAAGCAAGTGCTGGCTGGTCGGTCAGTGTGGAGTCGGGTGCAGGCGAGTCCGGGACGAAGGGGCCCGGCACAAATGCCTCGGGCACGAATGGGCCGGGAGCCGGTGGGTGGGGCACTCGCGAGGCGCCGCCGATCCGCAGCCTGGCCGAGCGGGTTGCGATGGACGATCTTCCTGCCGAGATCGACGGGCGACCGGTGCTCGGTATCGCTTCCACGAGCCTGTCAGCGTTGTCGTTCGAGCCGCGCGGATCCTTCGTCGTCACGGGTCCCTCCGGCAGCGGGCGCACGACGAGCCTCGGCTCGGTTGCCCGTTCGCTGCGTCGATCGGACTCTGCGTGGTCGCTCTACCTGCTGACGCCGAGGAGTTGCTCCGAGCTGACTGGCCTGGACTGGGCGGAGGTCGCGGCGGGCCCTGACGCCGTCGCCGCCCTGGCCGCTCGGCTGGTGACTGAGCTTCACATTGAACAACACCCAGAGCAGCTGGTTCGGCAGCAGGTCGGCATCGGCCAGAGACGAATCGCCGTCGTCATCGAGCGGGTGGATGACCTGGCCGGCACCGCAGCCGAGCCGACTCTGTCCACCCTGCTCAAGGCCTGTCTCGACGAGGGCCAATTCGTGACGGCCGAGGGCGACACGGCGTTCTTCGGCTCGAACTTCGGACTGCCCGGACTGCTCAAGACGTCACGTGCCGGCCTGGCTCTGCAGCCGGACGGCATCGAGGGGCAGACGGTGTTCCGCGCCAGCTTCCCGGCGGTCAACGGGTCAGATCTTCCCGAAGGACGGGGGTTCCTGGTCCAGCGCGGGCGCCCGGAGCTGCTTCAGGTAGCCCTGGCGGGCGACCTGGATCTGGCTTCGATGGCCGCCCCGGCCGAGGAACCCGATCCGGCCATGGTGGTCTTGTCAGAGCAACCCGATCCGGCCGCGGTTCGGAGCGGAGCCGAGCGCGTCCCCAGGGGAGCTCTCCCCATCGACGGCCCTCGGTGGGACACCTAGTTTCGAGCTGTCAGGTTGGGCCGGTCGGTCGAAGGGAAATGATGATGAGCAACACAGGTGGCAGCTCCTGGGAGGGGATGAACCCCGAGGTGGTGCAGGTGCAGGCGCGCATCCTTCATGGCTTATCGGAAGAGATCACAGCGCTGATGGGCAAGGTCGAGGCGGAGGTTTTGCAGCTAGGGGACGCATGGCATGGCGCTGACGCCAACTTGTTCGCCGCCGACTGGGCCGGCACCCACAAGCCGGTATTCGCAACAGCCGCCACCCTTCTGGCCACGATGGCCGACACCGGGTTGCGCAACGCCGCCCAGCAGCAAGCCGC
>JBDTOA010000158.1:0-4866 GCA_039933475.1 Dermatophilaceae bacterium | reverse complement strand
TCGGACTATTGGGCGGCCAGGACCTGATGGGCCAGAGCCAGAACGATGGGCGCCACCGTTGTCAGGACAAATGCAGGGAGGAACACCAGCCCGAGCGGGAGCACGATACGGACGCCCAAGGTCGCAGTGGCCACCTCAAGCCGCTGCTGTTCGGCCCAGCGCACCTCCTGTGCTGCTCGGGCAAGAACGTCGGCAGGCGGCACGCCGGCGGTCGCCGCCATCCGCAGAGCCCGGGCCGCCGGCCGCCAGGCCGACGGGATGGTGGCCCAGGCTGCCGAGTCCTCGACACCCCAGCGACGAGCCGCCGCGACGGTCCGCAGATGCAGCCCCAGTGGGCCACCGACCCGCGAGGCGACGGCCTCCATCGCCTCGACCAGACCAGCACCTCCCCTCAAGGTCAGTGCAAGCAGGTCGATCACGCCCGCGACGTCGGCAGCTCGCATCACTCGCCCGGAGCCATCCTGCGTGTTACGCGACTCCCTGCCCACGGCGTGACGACGCGGCGCCACAGAGCTGTCCCCGGGCGCGCTCGGCCAGGCAAGAACCGCGCTCGCCATCAACAACCCGACCACCAGGCTCATGCGACCACGGGGCCATCTGCAACGGAGCGAACCATCCGGTGTACCCACCAGCGTCCGATGCCGGCCAGGCAGAGCCCCAGTACGAGGCTTGCCTGCGTGAGCCGCGAGCCTGCATAGAGCTCCCCCGGCCCGATACCAATGACCAGCGCCAACAAGGGGCCTCCGATCGGCAGAACGGTCAGGACGTTGACGGTCGCCCTGGCGCCCGCCACAGCTGCGGCAAGACGCCTTTCCTGGGCGATTCGGGCCTCGACCAGCGAGACGGTCGTACGGACGGCCTGGGCCAGGGGCGCGCCCATGTCCTCGGTCAGGGACCAGGCATGGGCGAGCTGCAACAGCTCAGCCGAACCTGTTGACTCGGCAGCCTTGCGCCACAGTGGCCCGAGCTGGTCCCCCTCGGCGGCGGCGGACGCCATCGACTGGGCCAGAAGATCCAACGAGCTCACGTAGCCAGGACGACCGGGGGTTGGTCCCGAGTCAACCGCGATCCGCAATGCCGAAGCCGGAGCCAACCCCGCCTCAAGAGCCGGGGCCACCGCCTCGAGAAGTGCGAGCAGATCCTGCAGGCTGATGACCTCCGAGCGATGACCTGGCCGCCACCGACGTAGCTGCGCCCAGAAAAAGCCCCACGACGACCCCTGGTCGGAGCTCTTGACAGTGCCCGAGGTCGAAGCCCCCGGCAGGATCTCCAGCCTGCGCGGACCTGAGCCCCCAGGCCACACAATCAGACCGACCATGGCCAGCAGAGCGACCGCCACGCTCAAGGGACCACAGCTGCATCCAGGCCCACGAGCTTGGCCAGGGCGGGCCAGCCGGTTCCCACCACCGTTGAGCCGTCCGCACCCCGGATGAGCGCTGGTTCCACCTCGGGTCGGCCGTCCGCGCCACGGGCGATAACGGCAAGGTTGTCCACGAAGCGACTGCCCGGGCTTCGCCGGACGTGGACGACCACCTGAACCGCGCTGAGCAGCTGAGCATGGACCGCGCTCGGCCCGAGCCCGGCCAGTGCGCCCAGTGCCTCGAAGCGAGCCACGACGTCGGTGCTCGTGTTGGCATGCACGGTGCTGCATCCGCCCTCATGCCCGGTATTGAGGGCCGCCAGCATCTCGCGCACCTCCGCGCCACGAACCTCACCGACGACAAGACGGTCGGGGCGCATTCGCAGCGACTGGCGCACGAGGGAGGTGAGCCCGATCTCGCCCCGACCCTCGACATTGGGCGGACGCGACTGCAAACGAACCACATGCGGGTGGGCGATGACGAGCTCGCGCACGTCCTCGACGATGACCAGACGCTCGCCCACATCGACCTCGCCGAGCATCGCGCCCAGCAGGGTTGTCTTGCCGCTACCGGTGCCCCCGCTGACCACGAAGGAGCAGCGCCTGCCGACCAGAGCCTCGAGCACGTGGCGCCATCCCGCGCTGAAGGTCCCCCAGCCAGCCATCTCGGCAAGGCTCGGAGCCACTCGTCGCGGGACTCGCAAGCTGATGTGAGAGCCCTCCACAGCGATCGGCGGGAGCACCGCATGAAGGCGGACCCCGCCGGGGAGCAAGCCATCGACGTACGGACTCGTGTCATCAAGGCGACGTCCCGCGAGGCCGGCCAGCCGCACAGCGAGTCGGCGAACAGCCAGCTCGTCGCCGACCTCGCAGTCGGTGCGGGTCAGGCCGTCACCGCGATCGACCCAGACGCCCGATCCGGCGTTGACCAGCACATCGGTGACCAGCGGATCGGCCAACAGAGGCTCGAGCGGGCCGGCTCCCAAGACCTGGGCGGCCAGTTCCAGCCGGGCTCGAGAGGCACCCGTCTCCCCCAGAACGACTGCCTCATCCTCGAGAACCTGCGAGACCAGGCCCACCGTAGGAGCCCTGCCCAGGCGGATCTGCGCCCAGACCGTTGGCGAGACGCTCACGACGCGTCGAGCCGATCGGTGAGCACGAGCTGAGCCAACGCGTCGTCGGCGGCCGCCGCCAGCGCGCCCGCTCGGGACGTTCCCGGCGGTATGCCGTGCAGCAGGTCAGCCGACAACGTCGGCTCCTCACGCAGGATCGCGAGCAGGGGCAGGTCCAGCGCCACGGCGACCGTCTCCGCGAAGCGGCCGCCCAGCCCACGGGAGCGCAGAGCCAGCCATACGTCCGGACACTCGCGGATCAGGTGAGCAGCGGTCGCGCTGGCGCCCGCCAGGTCACAGATGCCTGCCCCTGCCAGCAGGACGATGTCGTCGAGAGACGGGAAAAGGGCGCCGAACATCTCGTGGTCAGGGCGAGGCAGGTCCACCACGACCAGGTCCGCCGCGCGGCCAAATGACTGGATGACCTCGCTGACAACCTCGACGCCCAGCCAGACGTCACGTGCGCGGTCGAACGAGAGCACGGCTACCCCTTCGGCGGCCGGCAGCTGCCTCAGCAGCTCACCACCCTCGATACGACCCCTGGCTCCGGCCAGGTCCGGCCACCGCACCCCCCTCTCCTGTTCGATGCCCAGGGTCACGTCCAGACCCCCGCCGAACCGATCGCCATCCAGGCAGACCGTTTGCAGCCCCCCCTGTGCTCCCCGCACGGCGATGGCCGCGGCGAGCGCCGAGGCGCCGACCCCACCTGAACCACCGATCACTCCGATGACGTGTGCATTCTTCATACGAGCAAAGATGACCCTCAATATCCCGTCAGGACAGCGCAGCAAGCCCTCCTGTGGACGATGCGACGGGAGGGGCCGGGGTTGTTGACAACCCGTACCCGCAAAAGTTGGGAGGCCCCCGACGGGGGACATCGGGGGCCTCGACGCACCGAGCTCCGGGGGGGAGGAACTGGCGCGCCTGCCCACTCAACCCCGAGGGGGAGTGGGCATCCCCAATTGTGTGCCAATGGGGGCCATTAGTGCAACCGAGGTGCGCGCGCCCCGCACAACGATGATGGCACCCCGTGAACGAGGTGCCATCTCACCGCGAGACTCGCGAGTTACCAAGCGTGAATCTATTCTGTCGCAGTGGGACAAGCCCGCCACGATCGGTCCATCAGTGGACTGCCCGCGCGTGGGTGCCCGCTTGTCTCGTGATGGTCGTCGGACTCTCGTCCGTCGGCTTAGACACTGTCTACACGCTTTTGGCCCTAAACGAAAGACTTGACTTTGGGGCAAAGCAGGGGGCGAAAACGCTGGCCCTGCAGGCGATCGGTGGCTCAGGTGAGACGGCCGGCCAGGACCGCGTCCGCGATACGACCGCCTTCCTGTGCGCCGACCACGACGGCCTTCGCGCAGTGGGTGACCCATAGCGCGACCCCCTGGGGCGATCCCGAGGCGTATGCCGCGAGGGCGCCCAGGTAGGCCGTGGGACCCGCGGTCCGATGACCCACCTCGGCAACGGCGACCCCGGTCGGGTCCAGCCCGCTGGCGCGGATGACGGCCCGCTCCACCGCCCTGGCCACCAGCCCGTTGCCTCGGACGAAGGGGCGCACGGTGGCGATCTCGGCATGGACCAGAGCCGCCACGAGGACCCCCGGCGCCTCCCTCGCATGGAGCAGCAGCTCGGCGATCCCTGAAAGGCGCTGCCCGAGAGCGAGCCCGTCCGGTGGAGGGCCGAGGTCCGAGAGCTCCAGCGAGCTCTCGCCCGGCTGCCGGGGACGCCCAACCTGTGACTGCGGCAGCAGGTGACCAGCGGCAGCGACGTGGATCCGGGCCAGAGCCTGGGAGGGCGCAGTCACGACCATCTCGCGAATGTGCTCGGTCTCGGTGGTTGCCTGCACGGCCCCCTTGAGCATGTCCTCGAGGGGGTCCGGGCTGGGCGGCCATGCCGTGGCGCCCCGCATCAGGTCGCGGACCACCGCAAGCTCCATCTCGGCCCCATCCAACGCGGCGCTCGCCCACGCACCCCGCACCCGGGACTCGGCTGCGGCTGCTGGGATCCGGCGCCGCAAAGCCTCATGCCATCTCAGCGTGGTGCAGGCTTCGCGGGCCGCCTCGGTGGCCTCGGAGACACCTGGCAGCGTCGAGAGGGAGCGCAGTGAGTCGGCAGTCGTGGACACGCCCAGCAGCCTAGGGTTTCCGGCGGCCGTAGCTTCCAACAGGCTGGAGTCACGAGCGTTCCGGGCTCTCTCAGCCTCGAGCTCCTGCGCACAGCCTAGAGTTCGCCTCGTGCCCGGAGCCGAAGATCTGACCACGCTGGCGATCATCGTCATCACGACGGTCGTCGCTCTCGGGTTGGCCTTGTTGCTGGCCAGAGCGCTGCAGCGTCGCCATGAGTTCGGCTCCCCGGTCGACCGCGCCACCTACGCGACGCTGCACACCGCAT
>JBDTOA010000157.1:0-4873 GCA_039933475.1 Dermatophilaceae bacterium | reverse complement strand
CTTTGTAATGTTTGGTGCTCTGTCGGGTCGGGCGGATAGGCTGGGGCCAGGACTGACCGTGAGGCCAGTGTTGACAAGTGAACAGTGCGACGTGTGCCACCCCATGGGGGTGATCGGTTTCGACGTTGATCGTCATTCCAGGAGAAGCGGGTCGAGGACGCAGGGTTATCTCGTTAACGATCCTTGCAAAACAATAGGTGCCAATTCAAAAAGCACCGACTACGCCCTCGCCGTCTGAGCGAGCTCCGTGGTCCGTCAGCCTAGGCTTGCTTTCGGCCTAGTTCCTGGCGTCAGCTAGAAAGCTTGCTGGGCGCCCTTGTCGTGGGGGTTGCCCGGGACTCTTACACGACTGGGCCTGTCAGTGGACGTGTGCGTGCGAGCACTGGGGCCGAGAAAATCCATAGCGCACTGCACCCGGAGAAGTCCTGGTTTACCGTCAGCGGACGCGGGTTCAATTCCCGCCACCTCCACCACCATGGGCACGTCGCACTGGTCACTGCCTCGACGGGGGCCGGGTCGGTTGACCGGGTCCCCGTTGTTGCGTCCCCGTTGTTGCGTCCCGGTTGCGTTCCCGTCGTTGCGTTTCCCCGTTGCGAGGGGCCAGTCGCCGCCTGACCTCGCGACGGTCTTGCGCCAGCCGTCTTGAAGCAGCCGTCTTTTGAGCCAGCCGTCTTGTGCCAACTGTCTTGAACCTGCCGGGCGCGGCATACGTGGTTCCAGTTAGCGCGACTGGGAGGCCATGGTCCCAGCTAGCCCGAACTGGGAGGTCATCATGTCTCATCCGAAGCTCGCCGTGCGCCTTCTGGGCGCAGCTGCCACAGTCCTGCTCGCATCGGCGTGCGGAAGCACCCCATCAACGCCAGCCGGTCCGGGAGCGACCGGAGCGACCGGGGCGGCGCCAAGTCCCATCAACGCCGCAGCCTCCGGTGGTGTCCTTGGGGTCCACACCACTTCGCTGGGACCGGTCCTGGTCGACGCCAAGGGCATGACCGTGTACCTGCTCACGGCCGACACACCCGGTCATTCGTCCTGCTCGGGTGCGTGCCTTCAGTACTGGCCCCTCGTGCCCGCACCGGCCGGAGCGGAAGTGAAGGCAGTCAAGGGCATCAACGCCCCGCTGGGCCAGGCCAAGGCGGCCAACGGCGCCTCCATGTTGACCGCCGGCGGCTGGCCGCTCTACACCTTCGTCAAGGACTCAGCCCCCGGTGACGTGACGGGCCAGGGAGTCAAGACGTTCGGCGGGACCTGGTATGCCGTATCGCCGTCCGGGGCGGCCGTCACCGGATCTGCTGCCAGCTCTCCCACGTCTTCCGGCGGGACGCGGGGAGGCTACGGCTAGGTTCTCTCGTCGAACAACCTGAAGGATGGTGGTTGCCTGGGCAACCACCATCCTTCGCGTTGAGCATCTTTCGGGTCAGGTGGTTGCCCGTTCAGGTCGAGAGCCGCAGAATCGCCTGCCCAGACAAGGTCCTGATCTCCACCGATGCGATGTCCCCGCGAGCCAGAGAGCTGGCTCCGACCACGGTCAGCTGGCGATCGGGCACTGAAGTCCAGGTCGCCACCTGTTGGCTGACCCCAGCCCGGTCGATGACAACCAACGCGTAGGGGACCCCGACTGCCCGATAGAGCCCGTTGCTGCGGTAGGCACAGGTCAGGTCCACGCGCGTGCCCCAGGCCATGTCAACCAGCCGAGCGCTCGCGGTGACCGGCGAGGGAACGACAGCACTGAACGGCAGACTCGCGGTTCCCGAGGTGGGCGAAGCCGTTGAGGCCAGTGGTGGTCGGGCGGGGGAGTCCGGACGGCTGATGGCTGTGGCGCCGACTCCGATCAGAACTGCCGCCGCGGCCGCTGCGGTCCCGACAGCCAGGCGACGACGTCGGCGTTCGCGGCGGACCGCACGTGCCAATGACGGCAGCAGTGTCTCGGGTAGGGGTTCGGCCTCCGCGCTGAGCTGCTCCTGCGAGACCTTGGACATGAGGCCCGGCAGGCCGGCGAGCTCGGCCACGGAGGCGGCACAGGCTGGGCAACCCAGCAGGTGCTCCTCGAACTGGCGCCGATCGGCTGGCGACAGAGCACCCAAGACGTACGCGGCGTCATACAGGGCGAACTCGTCGGTGCTCATGCACCCACTCCCATTTCTTCCAGTGCGAGCTTCAGCGCTCGCAGCCCATAGTGCGTGCGTGACTTGACGGTTCCCTCGGGAATGTCCAGTCGTCGCGCCACGTCGGCCACCGATCGGCCGCGGTAGAAGCACTCCACCAGAACCTGCCGGTGCTCTTCGGAGATCCGGCTCAGCGCGTCCGCGACGACCCAGGACTGCAGCAGCTCATCGGTGTGGTCGCCGACAGGGGTGCTCTCCGGAGGTTCGGCAGTGACCACCTCGAGCCGCGCACGGCGGGTCCGCCACTCGTCGATAACCAGGTGGCGGGCAACCGTGAAGAGCCATGCCCTTGCCGAACCCTCCTGCTGGTCGAGGATCCTGGGGTTGCGCCAGGCCCGCAGCAGGGTCTCCTGGACGATGTCCTGTGCGCGCGCCCGGTCGCCATTTGTCAGGCGCACGCAGTAGCCCCACAGGGCGGCAGCGTGCTCGTCGTGGAGCACTTGCATGAGCTCCACGTTCTGGCTGCTACGGCTGTTCTGGCCGTTCTGCCTGATGGTCACAGTTCCTCCTGCGTCCTACACGTAACGTAGCCGCAGTTGGTTCATCGGCACCCCGGAATCGTTGCTTCAGCCACATTGCCGTCAGACGGGTGGCCGTCAGGCCTCGTTGACGCGAGCCGCCTCTTCCTTGGCAACCTCGGCCTTTACCGCCTCCATGTCCAGTCCCCGTACGCCTTCGATCACCGAGCTCAGCCCGGCAGCAGGCAGCGCCCCTGGTTGGGCGAACACAAGGATCCCCTCACGAAAAGCCATCAAGGTAGGGATCGAGGTGATGTTGGCGCTCTGGGCGAGATACGGCTCCGCCTCTGTGTCCACCTTGCCGAAGACGATGTCCGGGTTGGCCTCGGCGGCCGCCTCGAAGACGGGGGCGAACTGTCGACAGGGACCGCACCACGCAGCCCAGAAGTCGACCAGCACGATGTCGCTCTCGGTGATGGTCTTCTCGAACGTTGTCTCGGTCAGCTCGGTTGGGCTCATGGCTTCTGCAACCGACGGGATCCGGCGGCCATTCCCGCCTGCTCCACCTGGCGGTCTGTCGGTGGCAGGCTGTGCCCATGCACCGCGCGAGCGACGAGATCGCCCACTTCTGGAACGACTACGCCGCTGCCTACGACGCAGAGCCCGACCATGGCCTGGCGGATCCCTCGACCCGCGAGGCCTGGCGGACGCTGCTCGAGCGCTGGTTGCCGCAGCGAGCCAGCTCCGTGGCCGACCTGGCCTGTGGCACCGGTTCGCTGACTGCCCTCGTAGCCGGGCTGGGGCATCGCGTGGTCGGGGTCGATCTCGCGGAGAAGATGGTGGAGCGGGCCACGGCGAAGGCGGCAGCGTTCGGTGGGCTTGTCACGATCAAGAAGGGTGACGTCAGCACTCCTCCGATCGACCCGGCGAGCATGGACGTGATCCTCGCGCGACACATCCTCTGGACCCTGCCGGACCCGTGGGCAGCGCTGGCGAGGTGGCGTTCGCTCCTGCGCCCGGGCGGCCGTTTCCTGCTGGTCGAGGGTCGGTGGTGGTCAGTGGGGGACGAGGGCTACAACGACGAGGCTGGTATGCCGTGGGCCGGCGGTGTGCAGGCCGCTGACCTCGCCGCGGCGCTGGAGCCGTTGGCCGAACGGGTCGAGGTCGTGCCGCTGACGGACCCAGTCCTGTGGGGCAAGGAGATCGAGGACGAGCGCTATCTGCTCGTTGCGACCGTATGACGACCCCCTCGCCCGCCGGTCGCGACAGGGTCGCCGCCAGGCGTGACCCATCCGGGGCAAGCCTCTGGTGGCGCTGGGCCTTCTGTGGAGCGCTCGCAGTGCAGCTCGTCGTGCTTTACCTCCCTCGTGCACCTGCCGGGCCTTCGGTCAACGGGTTCGACAAGCTGGTTCACCTGTCCATCTTTGCTGCGCCAGCTCTTGCCGCTCTGGTCGTGGGCATCCGTCCGCGCTGGGCACTGGGCATACTCGCTCTGCACGCGCCGGTCAGCGAGCTCATCCAGCATTTTGTGCTGCCGCACCGAAGCGGCGACATCTTCGACGTCCTTGCCGACCTCAGTGGCATCCTGATCGGCGCTTTGGCCTACCTGGTCTGGAGTCGTCGCCAGCGCTGGTAAAGTTGTGCCTACACCCGATGGCTACGGGGCGCGAGCGTGCGCCCACACACAGCAGTTGAGAATCATCGGGCCCTGCCGGATAGCGACCGTTATCTCCGGCCCGCCGGGCGCAGTCACAACCATCGCGCCTGAGGTTCGTTCTCATTGTTGCCGTTGGACCGGTAGCCCGAGGCCGTCCCTACCTCGAGTACCGAAGTGGATAAGCCAAGTGAATAAGCACATCAGTTCTGGCGCGCCCAAGAAGGCCCGCTGGTCAACAGCCAAGAAGATCGACGCCAAATCCGGGCCCAAGAAGGCTCACCGCGGCCAAAGTCAGGCTCCACGCAGCTTCGACGACCGTGCGCCGCGCGCCTATGGCAACCGCGACGACCGTCCGTCGCGCAGCAACAGTCGTGACGACCGTCCGGCGCCTCGCACGTATGGCAACCGCGATGACCGTCCGTCACGCAGCAACAGTCGTGACGACCGTCCGGCGCCTCGCACGTACGGCAGCCGTGATGACCGTCCGTCGCGCGGCAATGACCGTGGCGACGACCGGGCGCCCCGGACGTACGGCAACCGGGATGACCGTCCGTCGCGCGGCAATGACCGTGGCGACGACCGGGCGCCCCGGACGT
>JBDTOA010000156.1:0-4878 GCA_039933475.1 Dermatophilaceae bacterium | reverse complement strand
CGCCCCGTGGTGCCGATCTTGCGCGAGCCGAGGAAGCGCTCGGTCACCCTGTCCAGCACCCGGTTGTATGGCGCAATGAGGTGGGCGTTGGCGCTGACCACCAGCCTGGAGGTGTCGATGCCGCGGACGTTGAGGTCGTCGATCTCCTGGAAGAGAACGGACAGGTCGATGACGACACCGTTGCCGATGACCGGGGTGCACCCTGGGGTGAGAATGCCGCTCGGAAGCAGATGCAGGGCGTACTTCTCGCCGTCGATCACGATGGTGTGGCCGGCGTTGTTGCCCCCGTTGAACTTCACCACATAGTCGATCCTGCTCCCCAGCAGATCGGTCGCTTTGCCCTTGCCCTCGTCGCCCCACTGGGCACCCACCAGCACAATCGCCGGCATGGGAGCCTCCTGTTCTGTTGAAAATGAACCGACCAAAGGTTAGCGGCACGGCCAGGCACCCTCTCGGCGGCCGCCAGCCGTCAGAGACCTAGCGCGTCGGCGCCTTCGGCCGAGGAGTCGCGCAGGAACTTTGCACACCGGACCTGCTCGTCGATCTCACCGATCTCGCCGGCGGCGCGGCTCAGCGCGGCCAGCGCCCGAAGAAAGCCCTGGTTGGGCTCGTGGGACCAGGGCACCGGGCCCTGGCCCTTCCAGCCGCCGCGGCGGAGCGCGTCGAGCGACCGGTGGTACCCGGTCCGAGCGAACGCGTACGCCTCGATGGTTCGACCCTCCTCGAGGGCGTTCTCGGCCAGCGTGGCCCATGCGAGCGGCGAAGCGGGAAAAGCTGCGGCCACGGTTTCAGGAGCCTGGCCCTCGGCCAGCTGGGTGGCCGCCGGGTCGAAGGGCAGACGGGTGTCGGGGATGCCCAGCAGGTTGCTCATCAGCTGTGCGTGCCCGCACTGCGCAGGTTCTGGCAGGCCTCGACGACCCGGGCTGCCATGGCAGCCTCTGCTTCCTTGCCCCAGGCGCGCGGGTCGTACTTCTTCTTGTTGCCGACCTCGCCGTCGATCTTCAGGACGCCGTCGTAGTTGGTCATCATGTAGCCGGCGACCGGGCGGGTGAACGCGTACTGGGTGTCGGTGTCGACGTTCATCTTGACGACGCCGTAGTCGACCGCGTCCGAGATCTCCGAAGGAAGCGAGCCCGAGCCGCCGTGGAAGACGAGGTCGAACGGCTTGGCGTCCGCGGCCAGGCCCTTTGACTTGATGACGGCATCCTGGGCGGCCTTGAGGATCTCCGGACGCAGCTTGACGTTGCCCGGCTTGTACGCGCCGTGCACGTTGCCGAAGGTCAGCGCGGTCATGTACCGGCCGAACTCGCCCAGACCCAGTGCCTCGACGGTCAGGAGCGCATCCTCGGGGGTGGAGTAGAGCTTCTCGTCGATCGCACCGGTGACGCCGTCCTCCTCGCCACCGACGGCGCCGACCTCGATCTCGAGGATGATGTGCGCGGCCTTGCACAGGTCGAGCAGCTCGCGGGCGATCGTGAGGTTCTCGGGCACCGGAATCACGGAACCGTCCCACATGTGCGACTGGAACCACGGCAGGCCGCCGGCCTTGACCCTCTCGAGGGACGCCGCGATCAGCGGACGGACGAAACCGTCCAGCTTGTCCTTGGGGCAGTGGTCGGTGTGCAGCGCGATGTTGACGTCGAAGCTCTTGGCAACCTCGTTCGCGTAGGCGGCGAGCGCGATCGAACCAGAGACCATGTTCTTGATCGTGGAACCGGACAGGTACTCGGCCCCACCCGTGGATACCTGCACGATGCCGTCGCTGCCGGCCTCGGCGAACCCGCGGATCGCGGCGTTCAGCGTTTGCGATGACGTGACGTTGATCGCCGGGTAGGCGAAGGAACCCGCCTTCGCGCGGTCGAGCATGTCGGCGTAGACCTCGGGGGTCGCGATGGGCATTGGTGACTCCTCAAATAGCTCGGCAGAGTGGGTCAGCCGCCGGAACGAGCGGCCCTTCTTGCTGCAACTGATCCTGCCACGCCTCGCCGAGGTGGGCGAAACGCAGCAAACCGACCAGCCGCTCAGGCCCCGACCAGACGCGATCAGACAGGCCTCATTCACGCAGGCTGGTCGAAAACGTGCTGCCGCACCCATGCGTGCATGGCGATCGCTGCGGCCGCGCCTGCGTTGATCGACCGGGTCGAACCGAACTGGGCGATGTCGAGGATCGCCACCGACGCCTCGCGCGCCTGCGGCGAGAGTCCCGGGCCCTCCTGACCGAAGAGCAGGAGGCAGTGCCTCGGCAGGTCGAAGGTCTCGATCGGCTTCGAGCCAGGCAGGTTGTCAACGCCGATGATCGGTATTCCGGATACGTCGCCGCCCGCTGGTGCGGCGGCGGCCCACGCGGCCAGGTCCTCGACGGTGGGGTGGTGGTACTCGTGCTGGTAGCGGTCGGTCACCATCGCCCCTCGGCGATTCCACCGGCGCTTGCCGACGATATGAAAGGCCTTGGCGTTGAAGGCATTTGCTGTTCGGATCACCGACCCGATGTTGAAGTCGTGCCCCCAGTTCTCGACACCGACATGAAACTCGTGCCGGTGTTGGTCCAGGTCGCGAACGATGGCTTCGTGGCGCCAGTACCGGTACTTGTCCACGACGTTGCGCCGGTCTCCCTCGGCGAGCAACAGCTCGTCATACAGTGACAGCTCGGGCTCACCGGGCCATGGGCCGACCCAAGGTCCCACTCCGATCTCTGTCAAAGCTCCGCCTGTCTCCGCCCGTCGGGGCCTGTCAACAACCTGCCTCCCCAGGCTCGCTGCGCCGGCCTTGGAGCACCCATCGGATGCTCACCAAGTATGAGACGTGCTAGGTCCTGACCATCGCGGCGGCATACCCTCCTTGCTGTGATGCACACACTTGGACCCGACTGGCTCAACGCCGACAAGCTGCTCACCCAGCTGGGCCCGTCCGCCCTCTGGGTCAGCCTCGTGGTCATCTTCGTCGAGTGCGGACTGTTCATCTTCTTCATGCCGGGCGACTCGTTGCTGTTCACGATCGGGCTGGCCATCCAGAGCCACCCCCTCGGTATCGACCTGCATGTCAACATCGTCGTGGCCTGCGTCGTCCTGACCGCAGCAGCGTTCCTGGGCAACGTCGTGGGATACGAGATCGGGCGGGCGGCCGGCACTCCGCTGTACACGCGGGGCGGACGACTACTCAAGCAGGAGCACTTCGACAAGGCACATGCGTTCTTCGAGAGGCACGGCAGCAAGGCGATCGTCCTGGCGCGGTTCGTGCCGGTGGTCCGCACGTTCATCACGGCCGTGGCCGGCGTCAGCAGGATGGACCGCCGGCGCTTCTTCACCTACAGCTTTGTCGGCGCCTTCCTGTGGGCCACCGGAGTGACGCTGATGGGCTACTTCCTGGGTCAGATCGCGTTCGTTCGCACGCACATTGACGTCATGCTGATCCTCATCGTTGTGTTCTCCCTGCTGCCGGTGCTGGTGGAGTTTCTCCGCCACCGTCGCCAGCTCAAGAACGCCCTCTAGGAGCCGACGCGCTCAGGCGGTCGGCGGCGCAGCGGGCGGAATCGTGTCCTGAGGCGTCGTTGGCGGGTTGCTGATGGCCGGGCCTGTAGCCGGCCCCCCGAAGCTCACCCCGGGCACTGCGCGCTCAGCGCCCTCGAGCTCGAAGTACTCCTCGCGACCGATGTTCGTCAGGCCGGCGACGAAGTTGCTGGGGACGGTCTCGACTTTGGTGTTCAGCTCACGAACGTTGGCGTTGTAGTAGCGCCGACCGGACGCGATACGGTCCTCGGTCGCGGTCAGCTCCTGTTGCAGCGCAAGGAAGCTGGAGTTGGCCTTGAGGTCCGGGTAAGCCTCGGCGACGGCGAACAACCGACCAAGAGCCTGGCTCAGCATGCCCTCGCTCTGAGCTGCCGCTGCCGGGGTCTGGCCACCGGACATGGCAGCGGACCGCGCGGCCATGACGCCCTCGAACGTGCCCTTCTCGTGCGCGGCGTAGCCCTTGACCGTCTCGACGAGGTTCGGGATCAGGTCATGGCGGCGCTTGAGCTCGACGTCAATCTGGCGCCACGCCTCCTGAACGAGGTTGCGCGCCTTGATGAGGCCGTTGTACATGCCGACCGCCCAAAGGGCCACCAACACGATGACAACGACGATGATGAGCTTGAGCACGCTTTCTCCCCGCGGTAGAAGGTGATATCGATCGTAGCCGGAAGAAGCTCAGGCCGACCTTGATCAAGCCCATCAGAGCGATGGCGTGACGTGCGACCGAACGGCGACAAGGATGGACATGGAGACGAAAGGGCAGTCGTCAGTCCTGCTGCGCCCCCTGAGGAACTCGGACGAGAAGCAGGCATGGCAGGCACACGAGGAGCTCGGGCCCGAGGGCTTCGAGTTCCTCCTCAACCTGGAGCAGGGCGAGCCTTGGCCGGTCTACCTTGAACGCCTCGAGAGGTTGCGCCATGGCATCGGCCTGTCTGAAGGCTGGGTGCCTGCCACGTTTCTGGTGGCTGAGGCAGAAGGACAGGTTGTGGGCCGAGTCTCGATCCGGCACGAGCTCAACGCCTTTCTCGCAGATGTGGGGGGTCACATCGGGTATGGCGTCCGTCCCGGCTTTCGTCGCCGTGGTTACGCGACCAGCATCCTGCGCCAGTCCCTTGCGATCGCGGCGTCGCTACGTCTGGCTCGTGTGCTGGTGACCTGCGATGACGACAATGTGGGCTCCGCCAGAGTCATCGAGAGCTGTGCCGGCGTTCTCGAAAATGTGGTTCCCGGCCGCGACGGGTCCCCTCCCCGCCGCCGGTACTGGATCAACCTCGAGCCGCCACGGTGAAGGTGGACCCCGAAGCCTGGTCTTCAGCGGAGCCTTACGAGCCCTTCATGGGTCGCTGGAGTCGCATTCTGGCCGCCGAGG
>JBDTOA010000155.1:0-4894 GCA_039933475.1 Dermatophilaceae bacterium | reverse complement strand
CGGTAGCCCATGCCTCGCACCGTCTCGATGCGGTCGGCGCCGATCTTGGCGCGCAGGTACCGCACGTACACATCGACCACGTTCGAGCCAGGCTCGAAGTCGAGCCCCCAGACGCGGCTGAGCAGCTGTTCGCGGCTGAGCACCTGGTCGGGGTGGCGGATGAACTCCTCGGCCAGGGCGAACTCACGGGCGGAGAGGTCGCAGCTGGTCCCGTCGACACTGATCCGCCGCGTCTTGAGATCCAGCTCCAGGCCGCGCACCTGCAGCACCCCGGCGGCCCCCGGCTGAACACCCTTCAACCGCAGCCGCACCCGTGCGAGCAGCTCGTCGAAGCGAAAGGGCTTGGACATGTAGTCGTCGGCGCCGCCTTCCAGGCCGCGCAGGGTGTCGGCCGCGGAGTCGCGTGCGGTCAGCACGATGACAGCGATGGGGTTGGCCTTGTCTCGCAGGGTCTTCAGAATGTCGAAGCCGTCGACCCCCGGCAGACCGACGTCCAGGATCATCAGGTCGAACTGGCCGCTCTGGGCCTGGGCCAGGGCGGTGGGGCCGTCGGCCGCCACGGTCACTGCGAACCCCGCAGCGCCAAGCCCTTTCTCAACGAAGGACGCGATCCGCGTCTCGTCCTCGGCAACGAGAATCTTGCTCACCCTGTTCTCCTCAGCTCGCTGTGGCGGGTTGTGTGACGGTGACCAGCGGAATCCGGATGGTGAACTTCGAACCCTGCCCGGGTGCGTCGGAAAGCAGCACGGTTCCACCATGTGCTTCGGCGATCGCAGCGACGATGGACAGACCGAGCCCGGTTCCCTCGGTGCTCCTGCTGGAGTCAAGTCGGCTGAATCGCTGGAAGATCCGTGACTGCTCGTCCGGCGGTATGCCGGGTCCGCTGTCGCGTACCGACAGGTTCAGCCACTGACGAGCTTCAGCCTCTGAGATCTCGGCGGTGATGACGATCCGTGCGCCGGGGGTCGAGTACTTCACAGCATTGTCCGCCAGCTGGAGCAGTGCCTGGGTGATGTGCACGGCATCGACCAGAGCGCGACCGCTGTCGGACTCCACTGTCCAGGTGCGGGTGGGATCCAGTGCGGATGCCTTGGCGCCGACGTCTGCGGTGAAGATCTCGAGGTCGACCTCGGTGCGCTTCACAAAGTGCGGCGCCCGGGAGGCGGCCAGCAGCGAGATATCAGAGACCAGCGTGCTCATCCGGTCGAGCTCGTCGATAGCCAGCGCCCTTGTGGCGTCAACCTCGGTCACGTTGCCGGCGTCCAGCAGCTCCAGGTGACCGCGGATGATCGTGATGGGCGTCTTCAGCTCGTGACCGACGTCGCTGAGCAGCCGCCGCTGGCTGATGGCCGAGTCCTGGAGCCGGTCGAACATGGAGTTGATGGCCGTGGCCAGCTCAGAGAGGTCGTCGCTGCCCGTCACGGGGATGCGGGCGGTGAGGTCAGCCGCGTTGCTGCTGCTGGCTGCGGCTTCGCGCAGGAGGCGGATGGGGCGTAGCAACCGTCCCGATGCCAACGAGGCAACAAGGCCGACGAGGGCCAGGGCGACCAGCGCGACGCGGATGTAGGTCTGGAAGGATCTGGCAACCGAGGCGAGCTCGGCGTCCAGGTCGAAGGCGGCGACGTACCAGCCCGTGTGCGGGTCACCGGCGAGCTGGACAGGGACGATCAGGTATCGCAGCGTTCCGAGCGTGCTCTGCGTTCTCGTAGCGGTGCCGATGACCACATGGGTCGGGTTTGCCTCGCGCACGATCCGGGCGACCAGAGTGCTGTCCTCGTCGAGGCGGAACGGCAGGTTCACCGCAGGGACAAGGGCGGGCTCTCCGTCCACGAAACCCAGGACGCTCTCGTTCGCGGCCGGGATGATCTGCTGCATGGCGACCCTGAGCACGGCATCCACTGTGGTCAGTGGTGCTGTGGTGGTCTTGCCAGCCGCGATCGTCTGAAGGTTCGGGACAGTATGCAGAAGCTGCGCGTCGACGGCCGTCAGAACCCCTCGCCGCTGCACGAGATAGGAGGCGACCCCGGATGCCGCGAGCCCGAACGCGGCGACCGCAAGAATTGCGACCACGATTCGCGATCTGACCGAGAGAGTGCGCGCCGGCCGAGCGAGAGCTGCCCGCCGTGGCCACCGAGGTCTGCGCATGCGGGTCATTGTCCAAGCGCTCGCGTCGAGGACCTCGACCGGGTCGGAAGTCCGGGTTCTCGACCCGTCGATACGCAGGTCGTGGAACGACGCGCGAGCCCGGCTCGCTCGTGAGCCGTGACAGATGAGAGCCTTCTCATCTGCCTCTCCTGGTCAGCTCACACCGCGCTGAGACAGTAGGTGTGCCGCGAGCTACGGCCCTCCGACCAGGGCCTGGAAGAGGGGTAAGGACATGAGGGAGATACCCGGCCGGGTCATCCTGATCGGCGCAGCCACCCTGCTCGGCGTTGTCGTGGTCGCCAGTGGTGGGTACGCAGTACACGGATCCTTGGCGATGACCGATGCCCCTGGCCAGGTTCTGCAGGTCCGAGGTGTGGGGCTTGGGTCTGCCGCCCCAAGCCCTTCCGCCACGGCGCAGGCCAGTCCCAGGGCCACGGGCCCGGCGACGGCGACGGCGACGACTTCACCGGCAGCGGCTCAGGCGGCCGCAGTAGCGCAGAGCGGCGTCAACCAGGTCGCGCCTCCGGCCGCACAGATGCTGCCCAGGCATCGCGAACAGCTCCATTCGCCCGAACCAGCTCACAGCTCGTCCCACCGGTAGCTGTCACGGCCGACCAGCCGTGATCTGCGACTCAGGTCGCGCGGGGGAGCATGGAACGGGACTATAGTTCAAATATGACTGATACAACCCGTGTTGAACTAACCGGCCCGGTTGTGGGGGATCCGGTGGCCGTGTTGCAGGCGGTGGCTGACCCGGTGCGCTGGGCGGTGCTGACCATGTTGGTCGAGGCGCCGCTGTGCGTCTGCAAGATCCAGGAGCAGATCCCGGTCGCCGGGAACCTGCTGAGCTATCACCTGAAGGTGCTGCGTGAGGCGGGCCTGGTCAGCACGAGCCGCCGCGGCCGGTGGGTCGACTACGCGCTGGCCCATGACGCGATCGAGCGGATGCACGCAGCCCTGCCAGGTGCACCGGTTGCTGTGAGCACATGAGCGTCTCCGAGCGACTGCGGCCGCCAACCCCGACGCGGCGTTGGGTGCGTGTGGGCGGAGCCGCGCTGACCTGGCTGGCCCTGTATGAGGTGAACCTGCCGCTGTGGGACTGGGTGGTGTACGACCTGGCCGGCCTGCAACCCGCCAGCCGCCTGGGCTCGGGGGTGCACTTCTTCCTCTACGACTCGATCAAGATCGCCCTGCTGCTGGTCGGGATCATCTTCCTGGTGACCGTGTTGCGCTCGTTCATGAGTGTCGAGCGCACCAGGGCGCTGCTGGGCGGCAAACGCGAGGGCGTCGGCAACGTGATGGCCGCCGGCCTTGGGGTGATCACCCCGTTCTGCTCGTGCAGTGCCGTCCCCGCGTTCATCGGCTTCGTCGCCGCCGGGGTCCCGCTGGGGGTCACCCTGAGCTTCCTGATCGCCAGCCCCCTGGTGAACGAGGTGGCGATCGGTCTGCTGTTCGGGATGTTCGGCATCGGCCCGACCCTGCTGTACGTCGGTGCGGGCCTGACCATCGCCATCGTCGCCGGATTCGTCCTGGGCCGGCTGAAGCTGGAGCGGTGGGTGGAACCGTTCGTCTTCGAGACCCGCCTGGGCGGGCAGGTCGTCGACCCCGCCGCCGGGCTGACCTGGGACGACCGGATCCAGATGGGCGTCGAGGAGGTCGGGGTGATCCTGCGCAAGATCTGGCCCTACCTGTTGGTCGGTATCGCCCTGGGCGCGGCCATCCACGGCTGGGCACCGGAGGACTTCTTCACCCGGTACGCCGGCGCCGGCAACCCCTTCGCGGTACTGATCGCGGTGGTGATCGCCATACCCCTGTACTCCAACGCCGCCGGCATCATGCCGCTGGTTCAGGCCCTGCACGACAAGGGCCTGCCCATGGGCACCCTGCTCGCGTTCATGATGGCCGTCGTCGCCCTCAGCCTGCCTGAGCTCATCCTGCTGCGCCGGGTCCTCAAGCCCCAGCTCATCGCCACCTTCGCCGGTGTCACCGGCGCCGGGATCATCGCCGTCGGCTACCTCTTCAACGCCGTCGTGGCCTGACAAGCTTTACCAGCGCCACCAATCCGCCTGCAACAGAAAGAGATCGCTATGAAGATCAAGATTCTCGGTTCCGGCTGTGCGAACTGCGTCAACCTCGAGCGGGTCACCCGCGAAGCCGTCGCCGAGCTGGGGATCGATGCGCAGTTCGAGAAGGTCACCGACTTCCCGGCCATCATCGGCTACGGCGTCATGTCCACCCCAGGTCTGGTCGTGGATGAGAAGGTCGTCCTGTCCGGGCGGGTTCCCACGGCCGCCAAGGTGCGTGAGCTCCTGCTGTCCCTTACCCCCTGACGGACCTGAGACAGTTAGGCACCTCTATACCCCCTGGGGTATATGATGAGGTCTCCACTTCGATCAACCCTCCAGGAGGACCTCCCGATGTGTCGACAGACGACCTGCCGCAGGTGCGGTAGCCCGACGTGGGCTGGCTGCGGCCAGCACGTCAGCCAGGTGATGGCCGGGGTGCCGAAGTCCAAGCGCTGCCAGTGCCCCCCGAAGGTCTCCTTCGTGGAACGGATCTTCGGCGGTCGAAAGTAAGCCCTGTAGCCCTGTAACCCAGTGACCCCACCAGCCAGCGCTGAACGGCGCTGACTGGTGGGGTCACTGGTGCTGACCGGTGACACGCCTTGCTGAGGCTAGGCCTCGAGCAGGCTCTCTTCTTCTTGGGCGCTGAGCAGGGGTTTGCCCTGGAGGTAGCGGTCGATGGAGCG
>JBDTOA010000154.1:0-4970 GCA_039933475.1 Dermatophilaceae bacterium | reverse complement strand
GGAGCTCCTTGAGGAACGTGGTGCGCACCTCGGACTGGGTCTGCTCGAGCCACGCACGGCGGGAGAGAACCACGTTGTTGCGGTTCTTGTCCAGCTCGATGATCTTGGCCTCGATCTCCTTGCCGACGTACGGCTGGAGGTCGCGGACCCGACGCATCTCGACCAGCGACGCCGGCAGGAAGCCGCGCAGACCGATGTCGAGGATGAGCCCGCCCTTGACGACCTCGATGACCGTGCCGGTGACGACGCCGTCCTCTTCCTTGATCTTCTCGATGGTGCCCCAGGCCCGCTCGTACTGTGCGCGCTTCTTGGACAGGATCAGCCGGCCTTCCTTGTCCTCCTTCTGGAGGACGAGGGCCTCGACTGCATCACCCACGGAAACGACCTCAGAGGGGTCGACATCGTGCTTGATGGAGAGCTCACGGGAGGGGATGACACCCTCGGTCTTGTATCCAATGTCGAGCAGAACCTCGTCGCGGTCGACCTTGACGATGATTCCTTCGACGATATCGCCGTCGTTGAAGTGCTTGATCGTCGCGTCGATCGCGGCGAGCAGCTCCTCCTCAGATCCGATGTCGTTGATCGCGACCTGGGGGCTGGCCTTTACGGCCGGGCTGGCAGTCATGTAGTTGGGACTCCGATTGATGGACAGATTGGTTAAGGTTCACGACACGTTGGTATGCCGTGTGCCCTGGTGGACAGTGCAATTGGACTGCGTTCGAAACAGAGGTGCCGCCGAGAGGTCCTGAGGCAGACCGTCTCGATCATTTCAGGCACGCACGTAGCAGACGTGTCAACCTTACCGATGACCTCTCACCAAGGTCAAAGCAGGGTCGGGCAGGATGTGGTGATGAGCGAATCGGGGCAGGACCGTGGCGAGGCAGGCCGTCGGCAAGCCGATCCGGCCGAGACGGCCCGAGCCAACCGCCGCTGGTGGGATGACGAGGCGAACGACTACTACGCCGAGCACGGAGCGTTCCTGGGCGATGACGACTTCGTCTGGGGGCCTGAGGGCCTGCGAGAGCGCGATGTCGGTCTGCTGGGAGAGCTGCGCGGCAAGCAGCTTCTGGAGATCGGTGCCGGCGCGGCGCAGTGCAGCCGATTTGCCGCTCGACATGGTGCACGGGTGGTCGCGACCGACCTCTCGGGCGGAATGCTCCGTCGCGGCCATAGCCTGAACGTGCGCTTCGCCGTCGAGCAGGGGCTAACCGTGCCTCTCGCGCAGTGCGACGCGTGCAGCCTGCCCTTCGCTGACGGCTCGTTCGACACGGTCTTCACGTCATACGGCGTGGTGCCCTTTGTGGCTGACTCGGCAGCCGTCATGGCGGAGGCGGCCCGCGTGCTCCGTCCCGGTGGTCGCTTCGTCTTCTCGACGACCCATCCGATCCGCTGGGCGCTGCCCGATGACCCCGGCTACCCGGGACTGACCATCGCCAGCTCCTACTTCGACCGGACCCCGTACGTCGAGGCGAGGTCGGGCACAACGACGTATGTCGAACACCACCGGACCCTGGGCGACCGGGTCCGCGAGCTGACGGCCGCCGGGCTCCGCCTGGTCGATCTGGTCGAGCCCGAGTGGCCCGACGAGAACAAACAGGTCTGGGGAGCGTGGAGTCCTCTGCGGGGTGCCCTCATCCCCGGCACAGCCATCTTCGTGTGCGAGAAGTAACAGCGCTGGTCTCCGCCGGCGGTTGGCGGTTTTCCATCACCCATGGCGCGATCCTGACTGCCAACCATGATGGAAACCAGCCAACGCCCGCAGATGGAGCGATCAGTGACCGGCCTCATGCCAGGACCTGCCGACCCCGACACTGACCTCCAACGGCACATCGAGCTCGATGGCCGCCCCCATCTCTTTCCGGACGAGCGCCTCCACGACCTCACGCTCGCCCGGGGCGATCTCCAGGACGAGCTCGTCGTGCACCTGGAGCAGGGACCGCGATGCCGCGCCCGAATCGCGAAGCGCCACATCGACACGCAGCATGGCCAGCTTGATGATGTCAGCCGCAGAGCCCTGGATCGGCGCGTTGAGCGCCATCCGCTCGGCCGCCTCGCGTCGCTGCCGGTTGTCCGAGGTCAGATCCGGCAGGTAGCGCCGCCGGCCCAGCATGGTCTCGGTGTACCCGATGCCGCGCGCCTGGGCCACGACCTCCTGCAGGTAGTCGCGCACCCCGCCGAACCGGGTGAAGTACTCGGTCATCAGGGTCGCCGCCTCACCGGTGGGAATCGACAGCTGCCTGGAAAGGCCGAAGGCAGACAGTCCGTAGGCCAGGCCGTAGGACATGGCCTTGATCTTGGAACGCATCGCTGAGGTGACGTCCTCCGGTGGGACTCCGAACACCCTTGAGCCCACGAACCGGTGCAGGTCCTCCCCCGACCTGAACGCCTGGATCAGCCCTTCGTCGCCGGACAGATGCGCCATGATCCGCATCTCGATCTGGCTGTAGTCGGCGGACATGAGCGCCTCGAAGCCCTCACCCACCACGAAGACCTCGCGGATCCGGCGCCCCTCGTCGGTGCGGATCGGGATGTTCTGCAGGTTCGGGTTGGTCGAAGACAGACGCCCGGTAGCGGCAATCGTCTGCTGGTAGGTGGTGTGGATGCGGCCATCGTCGGCCACCGAGTCCAGCAGCCCCTGAATGGTCTGCCGCAGGCGTGAGGCGTCGCGGTGAAGCAACAACGCCTCGAGAAACGGGTGAGGTGTCTTGGCATGGAGGTCCATGAGCGCATCGGCATCAGTGGTGTAGCCGGTCTTGGTCTTCTTGGTCTTGGGCATGCCCAACGTGTCGAACAGGACCACCTGAAGCTGCTTGGGCGAGCCGAGGTTGATCTGCTCCCCGCCGATGGCGTCGTACGCCTCCCCCTGCGCCTCGCGCACCCTCTCGGCAAAGTGTGCCTCGAGCTCCTCCATCGCCGGGACATCAGCAGCGATGCCGACCCGCTCCATCCTCGCCAGCACGTCGACCAGCGGAAGCTCGATCTTGGCGAGCAGCGTGGTGCCGCCGATCTGCTCGAGCTGAGTGTCGAGGTCGACCGACAGGTCCAGGATCGCCCGGGCCCGCACCATCGCGGTCTGCGCCTCCCCCTCGCCGTCCGGGCTGAAGTCCAGCAGACCCTGCCCACCCGACTCGGTGTCGTTGCGAAGCTCACGTTTCAGATGGCGCAGCACCAGATCGGCCAGGTCATAGGACCTCTGGTCCGGCCGAACCAGGTAGGCGGCCAGCGCGGTGTCGCTGCTCAGCCCCGCGAGTGGCAGGCCTCGAGCCGCCAGAGCCTGCATCGGCCCCTTGGCATCGTGCATGGCTTTGGTCCGCCCGGCGTCGCCCAGCCAGGCCACAAGGGCGTCCTCTGCCGCAGGGCCGAGGGAGGCCAGGTCGATGTATGCCGCCGCACCGCCGCCAGCTGCGATGGCCAAGGCACGGGCGTCGCCCGTGCCACGTGACCACGTGCCGTCGACGTGTACGCCCACCCGCGCCCCAGTTGGCGCGTTCCCGGCCAGCCAGCCCGACACCTCGTCAGATGAGAGCACTGAGCCATCGAGGTCAAAGCCTGAGTCTGCTTCAACCTCAACGGCCTCGAGGGTCGCAAAGAGGCGATCGCGCAGAACCCGGAACTCGAGGCCGTCGAAGACCTTGTGGACCTCCTCGCGGTCCCACGTTCGGCGCTCCAGGTCATCCACCGTGACGTCGAGCGGGACATCCAGGACCAGCTGGTTGAGCCTCCGGTTGCGAAGAACTCCGTCGAGGTGATCGCGCAGCGACTCCCCCGCCTTGCCCTTGATGTCGGCGACGTGCGCGACCACGCCCGTGAGGTCGCCGTACTGCTGGATCCACTTCGCAGCGGTCTTGGGACCCACCCCGGGGACGCCTGGCAGATTGTCGGAGGACTCGCCCACCAACGCCGCAAGATCGCTGTAACGCCCGGGCGGCACGCCGTACTTCTTCTCCACGGCCGCCGGCGTCATCCGGGCCAGCTCAGAGACGCCCTTGACCGGGTAGAGGACGGTCACCTTGTCGCTGACCAGCTGAAAGGCATCGCGGTCGCCGGAGCAGATGAGGACCTCGTCGATACCGGCCTCTTCGATAGCGGCTGTCGCCAGGGTGCCAAGCACGTCATCGGCCTCGAAGCCATCGACCTCGACGTAGCGGATGCACAGCGCGTTCAGCACCTCGTGCAACAGCGAGATCTGGCCCTTGAACTCATCGGGGGTGGCTGAGCGGCCAGCCTTGTACTCGGGGTACTCGGCCATGCGGAACGTCTGCCGGCTGATGTCAAAGGCCACGGCAAGGTGAGTGGGCGCTTCGTCGCGCAGCACGTTGATCAGCATCGAGGTGAACCCATAGACGGCGTTGGTGTGCTGGCCGGTGCTCGTGGAGAAGTTCTCCATGGGCAGGGCGAAGAAAGCCCGATAGGCAATCGAATGACCGTCGATCAGCAGGAGTCGGCTCACGCATGGCAGCCTAGGTGCACCAACCGACACCAGATAACCGACACCAGACACCGGATGACCGACACACAGATGGGCAGGGTTGATGGGCGATCAACACGATGACGTTCTCGCGGCAATGGGCGCCATGAATGGCGGCACCCTCGGGGAGAAGATGGGGATCGAGTTCCTCGAAGCGGCCCCCGACCGGGTGGTCGCCCGGATGCCGGTGATCGGCAACACCCAGCCGTTCGGGCTGCTGCACGGAGGCGCGAGCCTCGTCCTGGCCGAGACCTTGGGCTCAGTCGCGGCAGTGCTCCATGCGGGCGAGGGACGGATCGCGGTCGGAGTGGACATCAACGCCACGCATCACCGAGCGGTCCGGGAGGGGTACGTCACCGGTACGGCGACCGCGCTCTCGCTCGGCAAGACGCTCGCTGCCTATGAGGTCGTCATCACCGACGACGACGGCAACCGCGTGTGCACCTCACGAATCACGTGCCTGATCCGCGCTCAGGCCCCAGGTGGCTGACGCCGCTCCCTT
>JBDTOA010000153.1:0-4998 GCA_039933475.1 Dermatophilaceae bacterium | reverse complement strand
CGGTGGACGACGAGGTGAACACGACCGCGTCGTACTTGCCGGTCTTGATCGCCTCACGAACGGACGCAGCGGGCGGGGCCGCACGAACAGTGCGGTATGCCGTGACGTCGTCAACCTCCCAGCCCATGTCCTGCAGACCGGCGACAAGGGTCTCGGTGGCGATGTCGGCGCGCGGGAGGAAGACGCGGTTGATCGGGTCCAGGACCTCGTCGAAGGGCGGCCATCCCTCCAGCAGCCCGCTCGCGGACTGCTCGCCGACCGGGACCAGATCGGGTTCCAGACCCCACTCACGCAGGGCGCCAGCTGTCGCGCCACCCACAGCAGCGATCCGCAGGCCGGCGAACGCGCGTGCGTCCAGACCGAACTCCTCGAACTTCTCACGAACGGCCCGCACTGCGTTCACGGAGGTGAACCCGATCCACTCGTAGCGACCCGTCACGAGGCCCTTGATCGCCCGTTCCATCTGCTGGGGCGTGCGCGGAGGCTCGACGCTGATCGTGGGCACGACATCGCTGGTCGCCCCGTAGGAGGCAAGGCGCGTCGTCATCGAACCAGCCTGGTCCCTGGTGCGAGGCACAAGCACGTTCCAGCCGAACAACGGCTTGGTCTCGAACCAGGAGAGCTGCTCGCGCAGCTCGACGGTCGACCCGACCACGGCAAGGGACGGGAACTGGACCCCGGCCGAGGACATCAGCGCAACCACCTGACCCAGCGTGGTGGTGTGGGTGCGCTGCGTGATGGTTGTGCCGCGCTCTGTCACCGCTACCGGCGTAGCTGAGTCTCGGCCGGCTGCCAGTAGGTCCCCGAGCGCCTTGCTGAGCGTCTCTGGTGTCCCGAGCACGACCACCGTGACGTTGTCGCCGGTCGACTTGGTCCAGTCCACCTTGGTGCTGCCACCGCTGATGACGTGGATCGACGGGGAGGCTGCGGACGTCAGCGGAACACCGGCGTAGGCAGGCACGGCGCTGACCGCGCTGACCCCTGGCACGACCTCGAACGAGATCCCGGCCTTCCGGCAGGCGAGCGCCTCTTCGGAGAGACCGTTGAACATGGCCGGGTCACCGTCCATGAGCCGGACGACAAGGCCGTTGCCGTTGACTGCTCCGGCCGCCTTTGCGGCCTTGACCAGCAGCTTCGCGCGAGACGCATGCGTGAGGGGCTGACCCTGCTCGCCGTGCCCGGCATCGACGATCTCGACGTCGGGGCGGGCATAGCGCGCCACGAAGTCCTCGCGGCTCACCTGGTCGATGACGACCACGTCAGCTTCTGCGAGGTACGCCGCGGCCCGCAGCGTGAGCAGGCCAGGGTCGCCGGGGCCGGCGCCGACAAAGGCAACCCGCGCTGACTGACGCACAGTCTTGGCCGTAATCGGCTGAATCGGCTGAATCGGCTGAATCGGCTGAATCGGCTGAATCGGCTCGGTGGAGTGGGTTGGCTGGCTCTTGACCTTGGAGGCCGTGGTGCTCACGTGGCACGCTCCGTAGCGGTTCGGTTCGGACTGGGGGCAACGGCAACAGAGGCGGTGCCGGAGAGCGGGTCATCGGGACCAGGCGCAGCTTGTTCGGCGCCCGGTGAACGGCCAGCTCGAAGTCCGGCAATCCGGTCCGCACCATCGGCAAGCAGGACGGCGGCAAGGTCGCGACCAAGCCGCTCGGGCTCGTCAAGTGGGCCGGTCGCGGTACGACGCAGAGCGATGCTGGCGTCCTCACTGCCGGCAAAAGCGCGCAGGAAGAGCTCAGCACCGTGCTCGCCTCGGGCCACGGTTGCCAGTGCGCCGACGGGCGCGGTGCAACCTGCTTCGAGGGCCGCAAGCAGCGCCCTCTCGGCGACCACTGCAGCGCGCGTATCGGCGTGATCGAGCTCGCTCAGTGCCTCAATCACGTCGGGGCGGTCATCGCGGCACTCGACCGCGAGCGCGCCCTGCCCCGGAGCCGGGAGCATCTGCTCGGGATCCAGTGACTCGGTGACCTCCCCGAGACGCCCAAGCCGGGCAAGCCCGGCATGGGCGAGCAGAACCGCGTCGCACGAGCCGCCCCGCACCAGCGAGACCCGCGTGTCGACGTTTCCGCGAATGTCCGTGACCTTCACATCCAGCCCCAGGGCCGCAAGCTGAGCCGCCCGTCGTGGGGAGCCGGTGCCGACCACCGATCCGCTCGGGAGCTCGCGCAGCGTCAGTCCGTCGCGGGCCACGACGGCATCGCGGGGATCTTCCCGGATGGGGATCGCGGCGATCTGCAAGCCTGGCTCGGGTGCCACCGGCAGGTCCTTGAGCGAGTGAACGGCGACGTCGATCTCACCGTCGAGGAGCGCCTTGCGGATGGCCGTGACGAAGACACCGGTCCCGCCGATGCTGGACAGTGGCGCGGTTGAGGTATCGCCGAAGGTCGTGATCTCGACAATCTCCACCTCATGACCCAGGTCACGCAGGCACTGGGCGACCCACCCGGACTGCGTCGTGGCAAGGGTGCTGCGGCGGGTCCCGAGCCTCATGCTGATGGCGTTCACGCCAGTGCTCCTGTCTCTGGAGGTAACGACACGGCGGCAACGTCGTGCGGATCGAGGTCGAAGAGCTCACGGAGAGCAAGGGCGTAGTCGCCGCCCTGCCCGTCACCGGCAAGCTCCTTGACTCGGACTGTGGGGGTATGAAGCAGCTTCTCGACGACCCGGTGCATGGTGAGCTGGATCTCGGCGCGGGCGTTCTTTGACATCTCGTCCGGCAGCCGCTGGTCCAGGCGGCTCAGCTCTGCGGCCACGACGTCGGCCGCCCGGTGCCGCAGTGCAGCAACCGTAGGCGCAACATCGTGCGCCCGCCGGTCGGTGAGGTACGCGGCAACCTCGGCGGCCACGAGATCGTGCACTGCCTTGACGTGGGGTGCAAACCGGTCATCGGCGGCCAGGGTGTCACCAATCTCGGCGAGGCCAACGACGTGGACACCTTGGAGGTCAGCAACAGCGGGGGCTACATCGCGTGGCAACGCCAGGTCGATAAAGACCTGCGGCCCGCCTGTGCGCGAACCAGCAGCAGCCGCAACCCCATCGGCGGTGATCACGTGGCCGACCGCGCCGGTGCACGAGATGATCACGTCAGCCTGGGACATGGCCGCCTCAAGATCGAGCAGGGGAAGAGCCCGACCACTGGTTGCGCCGGCCAGATGCTCGGCCTTGGCCAGCGTCCGGTTGATGATGACCAGGTCAGCCGAGCCCAGGCGAGAGATCGTGGTGGCGGCGAGGCTGCTCATCGACCCGGCACCGATCACCAGGACCCGGGCGTCAGCCAGCGGCCCCCCGAGGTCGGCGGCATGCTTGAGCCCGATCTCGACCATCGACACGCTGACGCTGTCGATGCCCGTCTCGAAGTGAGCCCGCTTGCCGACGCGAAGTGCCTGCTGGAACAGCGCGTTGAGGGTGGGACCCGCATACCCCTGCTTCTGGGCCAGACGAAGGGCCCCGCGCAGCTGCCCCAGGACCTGTCCCTCACCGACGGCCATGGAGTCCAGCCCGCTGGCGACCGAGAACACGTGCGAGATCGCCCGGTCCTCGTAATGGACGTACAGATGTTCCCGCAGCTCGTCCAGCGGGATGCCCGAGGCGGAGGAGAGCGCCTCACCGATCTCTGTCACCGCTCCGTGGAACGTTGTGGCCACGGCGTAGATCTCGACCCGGTTGCAGGTGGCGAGGACCACGACCTCGTCGACATTCTCACCATGCGCCACGACAGTGGCCAGAGCCGCGGCGCCGGTCGCGCCCAGGGTCACTGCCTCAAGCAGCTCAATCGGGGCAGACCGGTGCGAAAGACCCAGCACGACCACACTCATGGTCCAACCTCCACGAGTAGCGCCTGCTCACTGGTCTGGTCGCTGGTCTGGTCGCTGGTCTGGTCTGTGGTCTGGCCACCGGTCTGGGTACTGACGAACAGGGCATCTCGTTGTCCGTGGAAGGCCAGGATCTGGAGCTCGGTGGCAAGGTCGACCTTGCGAACGGCGACGCCCTCAGGGACCGTCAGCACACAGGGCGCAAAGTTCAGGATGGACCGCACGCCGACGGCGACCAGCCGGTCGCATACCAGCTGTGCCGCCGGAGCAGGCGTGGCGATGACGCCGATGACCACGGATCTCTGCCTCATGATCAGCTCGAGGTCCTCCACCGGCTCGACGCTCAACCCGGCGATGTCCTGGCCAACGACCTCGAGGTCGCGATCCATCAGGGCGACAACGCGGAAACCTCGTGTGGCAAAGCCCGAGTACGCAGCGAGCGCACGACCGAGGTTGCCCACCCCCACGATCGCGACGGGACGGTCCTTGCTGAGCCCCAGCTCGCGGGAGATCTCGTGCGCCAGCATGTCGACCGCGTATCCGACCCCCCTGACGCCGTAGGAGCCCAGATGGCTGAGGTCCTTGCGCAGCTTGGCCGACCTGACCCCCGCGACCGTGGCCAGCTGTTCGGACGAGACGGAGGCGATGCCACGCTCAGCGAGGTCGGTCAGCGCTCGCAGGTACTCCGGCAACCGGGCCACCGTGGCGTCAGGTATCCCTCGACGTGCTGTGGGATCGGCGGTCAAGAAGTCACCGGCTTGTCTCAGGTGTGAGCCCCTCCCATAGCACGGAGGAGCGGAAGCGCGTGGGTCACCCCCAGAGTAGGTCTTTGTGAACGTGGGGACAAAGTCGCGGAAAGTGCCGGACCCGTGATACACGGGGGGTCCGTCACCCGCGGCCGGGCGGACGTGATATCTACTCGCCCGAGCCGTTCTTCGGGCCGGCGACTGCGAGCGCCGCGCGCAGGCGACCCTCGTCCACTCCCCAGTAGTCATGCTGCTCGCCGTCCACGAAGATCACCGGGATCTGCTCGGAGTACGCATCACTCAGAGCCGGGTCGTCAAGGATCGAGTGCTCCACCCAGCGGACGTTCAGATCGCGCGCGACCCGTTCGATCACCTCGCGCGCTTCGTCACACAGGTGGCAGCCCGGCTTCGAGAGGAGCGTGATCCTGGGTGAGGCAGGG
>JBDTOA010000152.1:0-5015 GCA_039933475.1 Dermatophilaceae bacterium | reverse complement strand
CGGCGGGGACGGGGTCGGTGGGGACGAGGTTGTTGCCGCCTTTCCCGTTGTGGATCGGCGTGCCGAGGAGGCCCGGGGTCGGGTGGGTGGCGGTCAAGGTTGTCGGGATGCTCGCTTCGGGGGTGACGGGGATGTTGATCAGGCTGATCCCGACGGTCCTCCCTCCGGCGGAGGTGAACTTCTGCTGCCAGGCGAGCACCGTTGCCAGGTAGGCCGTTGAGTGGTTGTAGGACAGGATCGCCGACCGCAGTCCTGAGGCTTGGGCGAGGTCGCGACCTCCGGCACACAGGTAGCCGGCGGCCGAGGCGGTGGCGTCGTAGACGTTCTGCGGGTCGGCCCGACCGTCGCCGTCACCGTCGACCCCGAACATGGCCCAGGTGCCGGGAATGAACTGCATCGGACCCACGGCCCGGTCCCACAGCGAGCTTCCGTCGAGCGCTCCGCCGTCGGTGTCCCGGATCGCGGCGGTGTTCACGCCGGCGAGCAACGGCCCCAGCACCGGCGGCGCGGCGCGGTGACTGGCATCGATTGAGCGCCCGGCCAGAGAGCCGGACTCCACCTGACCGATCGCGGCGAGCAGGCTGACGGGCAGGTGACAGGCCGGAGGCGAGCCTGCGGCAGCCTGCCGGTAGGCGGCCAGCAGGACCTCGGGAACCGACCACGGGTTGGACACGGGTACGGCGCTGCGCCCGTCGCCGGTTCGTGCCGCTCCAGGAGGCGGCGTGGTCGGCCGGGGCCCAGGCTCCGGCACCTCCGTCATGGATGCCGGCGGCTCGTCGGCGGGCATCGACGCTGACGTCGATGCTCCCGCCCCGTCGGCGCGGATGGACGGGCTGGGGGGCAGCACCGAACCCACCAGAAGCACGAGCACCGCGGCGATGGACGGCGCCGGCATGAACACCCTGCTGGGCCGCGGGGCGCGAGGTGGCCTACCGATCAACTCACTCAGCTCACTTCAGGTTCCGTGCTGCGGCTCCGACGTTCGGGTCGGACACGAAGAGCCATGACGATCTCCGCTGGTTAGCCCTTTGGGCAACTATTACCCGCCGAGCTGCGGCGCTGGGTCCGCCCAACGGTCCCCTCACCGGATCGTTCACGGCGTGACATCTGGCTGTCATCCCACGC
The DNA here is from genome assembly GCA_039933475.1 of Dermatophilaceae bacterium. Classification (GTDB taxonomy): domain Bacteria; phylum Actinomycetota; class Actinomycetes; order Actinomycetales; family Dermatophilaceae; genus UBA4719. Next base: position 3,890 of record JBDTOA010000152.1, on the reverse strand, counting down.
CAATGAGATGGTCATTATCCGGTAATGCGACTGTCATGTGGCCGTCATCTGGCGACGTCTCTTGACCTCACGAAGAGCTCCTGCACACCGCGTGCCGCACATCAGTCGCCAGGCTGGCGGCGCACCGCTGTCGCTGGTCCGCTCGTCCATCCTGGTCCACAGGGGCCGGCCCGAAGCGTGTTACCACACTGGTCCCCGTTCCTGCCTATCTGGCCCGAGGTGGGCGTGTTGCGATATTGCCGGGTGGGTATAGCCCGTTTTGCTGACCATTGTCATGGCTCGTGATGGTCCAATCGGACTAGGGACGCCTTGGTCATTTAGGGCAGACTTACCTGCGAAATGAGTCATTAGCCGATCATGTCCTTACCAAGTCTTTACTTTCGGCAGTACATTTCCTTGCGTAGGCGGTCCCACAGGACACTGCCTTCGCAGATGAATCAGGGGTTGCAGAATGAATCTTTGTTCTCAGAAGGAACCACCTCGCATATCCGACCTCCGCTTCCGGACCGGATTCCTATTGCGCCACTTCTCGTGTCACGCTGAAGCGCGCTGAGCTATGGCCCTCTTGCTTGTGGTGGACGACGAGCCGCGAATCCGCACCGTCCTGAACCGATCTCTGTCATCGCAGGGCCACACGGTCTGCGAAGCCCCTGACGGTCAGTCAGCGCTGGACCAGATCGACTCCCGTGACGTTGACCTGGTCCTGCTTGACCTCGCCATGCCGCGCAGAGGTGGGCTCGAGGTCCTCAGCGTCCTCAAGGAGCGCGAGTCAAGTCCGCCGGTCATCGTGCTGACCGCTGTCACCGAGATCTCCGCCCGGATCCAGGCGCTCGACAGGGGTGCGGTGGATGTTGTCGCCAAGCCCTTCTCCACCATGGAGCTCTCGGCACGTATTCGTCGCCACCTGCACCAGGACATATCGCTCCCGGCAGGTGAGACCCGTTACCTCGAAGCCGGCGGCGTTCAGCTCGACCTTCACCGTCGCCGGGCCGTCACCGCTGGTGGACCAGTGAGCCTGACGGGCCGCGAGTTCGCCCTGCTGGCACATCTGATGCGGCGAAGCAACGACGTGTGCTCGCGCGAGGAGCTGCTCCACGACATCTGGGACATGGACTTCGACCCGGGAAGCAACGTCGTTGACGTGTGTGTCGGCCGGCTGCGCTCCAAGCTCCAGCCCACCCCCCCTATAGAGACGGTGCGCGGTGCTGGCTACTGCTTCTATGACGAGTGAGGCAGCCCCGATCAGGGGTTGGGCCGACGCCTTATCTTTTGCTCGTCGCCACATCCTGGTTGTGTGGACCCTCTGGGCTCTGGCCTGCCTGATCTTCATGCTCAGCATGCCCGGCCGGGAGACCATCCCTTACCACCTGGGCTGGGCCGGCTTTGCGCTCGCGTTCGGACTCGGGACCTGGAGCCGGAACCAGCTGGTCGCGGCGCTGGGCTGGTACACGCTCGCGACAGGGGGTGCGCTCCTACGCAGCTGGTCGCTCGGCAACGTCGGCTGGGAGGAGACCAACGAGATCCCGCTGATGTTCATGCTCGCGATGCTGATGGTCTGGCACGTGCGTCGCCGCCAGGCCGCTCTCAACGACGTGACGATCCTTGCCGAACGGGAGGTCCAGGCCTGCCTCGACCGCGAACAGCTGATGCGGCTGACCTCCCACGAGCTGCGTACCCCGCTGACCATCGCCCGGGGGTACATCGAGCTCTTGCAGGCTCGCTCGCCGGAGCTCGAGAACCAGCAGGACCTGTCGGTGGTGGGCGATGAGCTCGAGCGAATCTCGCGGGTCAGCGATCGGCTGATCCGGATGATCCGGCTGCAGGACGATACGACCCTCGAGATGGTTGACATCGACCTGGTCATGACGCAGACGGTTGAGCGCTGGCAGGTGGTTGCAGAGCGCCAGTGGCTGTTGGATGCTCGGGCTGGTTGCGTCGTGGGATCACCCGAGCGGCTGCGCACCGGCCTGGACACCTTGGTGGAGAACGCGATCCGCTACACGGCCGAAGGGGACACCATCCAGCTGGTCGGATCTCGCCACCCGGATCACGTGGTGCTTGGCGTCTTCGACACCGGCATCGGGCTCTCACCGGGCCAGATCGCTGCCATCAACGCCAGTGAGCAGCTGCCCTCGTCCGCTCTGAGGTCGGGAACGGTTGCACCGGCAGAACCGGACCCTGTCGTCGTTCAGGGGATGAACGCAGAGGACCGGCTCGCCGGAACCGGTCTTGGCCTGAGCATCGTTCGAGCGCTGGCGCACGCCCGAGGCGGGACCTTGCGGGCATCCCAGGCGCCAGGTGGCGGCGCCTCGATGGTTCTCACCTTCCCGCTTGACGCCCCTGTTTCGACGAGCGTGCACGTGCCACGTACCGAAGCTGGGGTCGCGCCCCCCTCGTCGATGCTGACCCCCGAGTGGCCGAACGCCACGGTCGTCGCGATGCCGGGCGTCGCGGAGAGCTGAACCCACATTCGTGGTGTTTTCGCCACCTCGGCCACCTGGTCTTTGTGGTCCACGTCACGCTGACGACGCCCGGCGAATCGGTCGAAACCTGCCTAGGTAGGCTGTCCCGCGTGTCCCCATACCTGACTGTTGCCGGAGCCGTGCTCGCTGGCGGATTTCTCTTCCTGGCGGCCATGGTGGCGGGCCGGCTGTTCGCGCCGCACGCGCCGACGGCCGCAAAGATCAAGACCTACGAGTGCGGCGTCGACCCCGTGGGGCAAGGCTGGGCGCAGACCAATGTGCGCTACTTCCTTTTCGCCTTCCTCTACCTGATCTTCGCGGTGGACGCGGTCTTCCTCTTTCCCTGGGCCACGGTGATCCGCAGTGCCGATCTGGGCCTGGCTTCCCTGGCCGAGATGGGCATCTTCATCGGAGTGCTCCTGGTCGGTCTGGCCCACGCGGCCCGGCGCGGGCTGCTCCGGTGGATCTGATGACCATTGACCTACTGACGTCGAACGCTGTGGAGAGTCCGTGACCGTCCAGCTGCCCATGCCCCGCGTCGGGCCGATCACCGGTGACGCGCCCCGCCCGATCAAGGTCGTCCTCAACTGGGGTCGCCGCTACAGCCTGTGGGTGTTCAACTTCGGGCTCGCCTGTTGCGCCATCGAGTTCATCGCAGCGTCCATGGCCAGACACGACTTCATCCGTCTGGGCGTCATTCCGTTCGCCCCCAGCCCCCGCCAGGCAGACCTGATGGTCGTCTCAGGCACGGTCACGGACAAGATGGCCCCGGTCATCCGCAGGCTCTATGACCAGATGCCCGAGCCCAAGTACGTCATCTCGTTCGGCGCCTGCGCCAACAGCGGCGGCCCGTACTGGGACTCCTACTGCGTGACCAAGGGCGCCGACCAGCTGTTTCCGGTCGATGTCTATGTGCCGGGCTGCCCGCCGAGGCCGGAGGCCCTTTTGCAGGGCATCGTCCACCTCCAGGAGAAGATCGCCAAAGAGTCGTTGTCCAACAAGGCAATTCGTGCGAAGTATGCCGGGTCGCGCCACGCCGCGGCAGGCGAGGTCACGCGTCCCTTGATCAGCAAGCCAGCGGTGCCCAGTCTCGATACAGCGGGTGCGCTGTTGTGATTGAGACCCCGTGCCGCGACGTTCCCCTGCTCGGATGGACGGCCGCGCTCATGTCGGCCCGCGACGAGGGCTTCGACTTCTTCGACTGGCTGACTGCGGTTGACCAGAGCGATGCTGAGGAGAACCCCGGCTTCGACCTCGTCTGCCACCTGATGAACAGCTCAACCGGCAGGGGCGCGCTGGCTCGTGTCCTCGTGCGCACCCGGGTCCCCATGGGTGAGGCCGCCGGCAGTGCGACGGGCGTGTTTGCCGGTGCCGCCTGGCACGAACGCGAGACCCACGAGATGTTCGGCATCGACTTCGACGGATTCG
>JBDTOA010000151.1:0-5022 GCA_039933475.1 Dermatophilaceae bacterium | reverse complement strand
TCACCGCTCGCCACCTCATGGTGAGCAAGGTCCGCGGCCAGTTCAAGGACTTTGCTGCAGTCGTCAACGTCGCGCAGCCCTTCGAGGACTCGACCGTCCAGGCCACGGTCCAGCTCGCGTCCGTTGACACGAATGGCGCAGACCGCGACACCCACCTGAAGTCGGCCGACTTCTTCGACGTGGAGAACAACCCGGCCATGACCTTCAAGTCCACCAAGGTCACCAACAGCTCCATGGAGGGCGACCTCACCATCAAGGGCGTCACCAAGCCGGTCACCTTCGACCTCGACTTCGGTGGCATCAGCGCCGACCCGTGGGGCGGCACCCGCGCCGGCTTCGAGGCAACGACCGAGATCAACCGCAAGGACTACGGACTGTCCTGGAACGTCGCCATCGAGGGTGGCGGCGTGCTCGTGGGCGAGAAGGTCAAGATCGTCCTGGACGTCCAGCTGGTCGAGGCCTGAGCCTCTCCCCAGGCGACACCACACGGAACGGCCCGGTACCCGCGAGGTGCCGGGCCGTTCCGCGTCTCCCTCCGGCTCAGTCGGCGGCGGCTCCGAGCCACTCGTAGCGGTGCTCGGGGCGGCCGGTCGTGCCATACCTCAAGGTCAGGTCGACTCGACCCGCTTTGGCGAGGTCGGCGAGGTAGCGCTGGGCGGTCGCTCGCGATACCCCGATGGCCTCGGCGATCGCCTGGGCGGTCATCGCCTCACCCGAGCTTCTCAGGGCCTCGCGGATCGAGTCCGCGGTCACCGCCGAGCGCCCCTTGGGCATCGAGGCGGTCGGCGAGTCTCCCTCATGCAGGACGACCATCGCCCGGTCCACGTCCGTCTGGTCAAGCCGCCTGTCGCCGGCCAGCAGCCGGTGGAACCGCGCGAAGGCGTTCAACCGGTCAACGAGGACCGATGGTGCGAACGGCTTCACCAGGTAGTTGATCGCCCCTCGCGCAAGAGCACGTTGCACCGACACAGCGTCGTCGGCCGCACTGATGACAATGACCGCCGCATCGAGCCGGCCGATCACCGAGGACCCTGTGGCGTCCGGCAGGTACTCATCCAGCAGGACCAGGTCAGGGCGCAGCTCTGCGGCCAGCCGGACGGCCTCAGCGGCGCTGTGGGCGGTGCCGACGACCTCGAAGTCGGGGACTCGCGCGACGTACGACGCCTGAACCCGGGCGACGCGGAAGTCATCGTCTACGACCATGACCCGGATCATCTGCGTGCACCATGCGGGCCGCCCTGCGACTGTGCGGGTTCGGTCGAGGATGCGAACACGCCCGCCATCCTCGCCGTGAAGACCGCGCCTCGCTCCTCGTCCCCGGTGTGCACCAGGAGGACGTCACCGCCATGGTGACGGGCGGTCTGGCGCGCGAGCCCCAGCCCCAGACCATGCTGGTCCGGCTCGACGTCACGCGTGGTGAAGCCGGAGGCGAACACGCTCTCGACCTGCTCCGGCGTCACACCATCACCGCTGTCGACGACGTGAACCACGAGGTCCTCCTCATCGGACACGAGCGTCACCTCGGCCCACGCCGGTCGCCGCTGGCCGTCTCTTGCGGCGCGGATGGCATTGTCGACCAGGTTGCCGACCACCGTAACGACGTCGAGGGGCTGTCGCAGACGTCCGGGGGCCCAGGTCGGATCTCCGACAGTGAGCCGCACACCGGCTTCTGATGCGGCGGCCGACTTCGCGGCGAGCAGGCCTGCGAGATAAGGGTCTTCGACCCCATCGCGATGGCGGACGCTTCCGTGAAGCTCCTCCAGATAGGACTGGGCCTCTTCGACATGGCCGAGGTGCAGCATCCCGCTGAGGGCGTGCAGCCGGTTGGTGTACTCGTGAGCCTGGGCGCGCAACGCATCGGTCAGGGCGCGGGTCGCCTCGAGCTCGCGACCGAGCTCATCGAGGTCCGTGCGGTCCCGCAGGATCAGCACCAGCCCGAGATCCCGCCCGTCCCGCTGGACGGGAAGCCGGGTGGCCAGGACCACCTGCTCACGGATCACCCTCAGTGCTCCCGCCGGGGCAGGCGTCACGGCGAACAACGCCTCAACCACCGACGGAGCACCAGAGCTCGCCAGCGGTTGTCCCAGCCGCACCTCACCACCGAGCAGCCGCATCGCCTCGGGGTTGCAGACGGTCACCCGCCCCTCGTGGTCGATGGCGATGACCCCATCTCTCACGCCGCCCAGCACCGCTGCATGCTCACGCAGCAGGTCGGCCATCTCCTCGGGCTCCAGACCCAGCGTGGTGCGCCGAAGTCTGTGGCCGAGGGTGACCGCGCCCAGCACCCCGACGGCCAGCGCAGCCGCAGAGATGATGACAAGGAGCAATGCCAGCTCGCGCATCTGGGCATCGAGCTCGACGGTGCTGATCCCGACACTGACCTCCCCGGCAACCGAGCCGTCGTCAGCACGCAACGGCACCTTGCCCCGGGCCGAGTCCCCCAGGGTCCCTCGCTGTATGGCGACCAGCTCGCGACCCGCCAGCGCCTCTGAGGGGTCGGTGCTGACTCGGTGGCCCACCAGGGAACGGTTGGGGTGGCTGTACCGGATGCCGGCGTCGTCCGTGACCACGACGTACAGCGCCTGCGTCGCGCGGCGGACTCTCTCCGCCTCTGCCTGGACCGGGCCGTCAGGGGTGGGCCGGGAGCTGAGCACCATCCGGGCGAGGCTCTGGTCCTGCGCCACGCTTCGGGCAATCGCAAGGGCACGCTGCTCGTACTGGTGCTCAAGGTCATGGCGAAGCACGAGTGTGGACACGGTCAGACCGATCAGCAGCACGATGGTCAGGAGCGCGACCTGGAAGAGCACTGCCTGGGTCCGAAGTCGCAGGCGACGGCGTGGCCGGGTGGGTGAGGGCACGCGACAACCGTATGCCGATAGGCCGCCCACAGTGCGTTGAGCAGAATGCGCAGAATGCGGCTTGTGCGGTCTGCTCACACAACGTGCGCAATCCCGGCCTGCGGCCGAGGACCCGTCTACGTTCCACGGCATGACCCAGATCACACCCCCAGCCATCTCGATGCGGGCGGCGACGAAGAAGTTCGCCACCCCTGGCGGGTCGGCCTTCACCGCTCTCCTCGACGTAGACCTCGAGGTGGCCCGCGGAGAGTTCGTCAGCATTGTCGGCCCCACCGGATGCGGCAAGTCGACGGCCCTCTCACTCATCTCCGGCCTCGAGCCTGCGACCTCCGGAACGACCGAGGTCAACGGCAAGGCGGTCACCGGGATCCCCGAGGGGGTCGGCTACATGTTCCAGACCGACGCGGTGCTGCCCTGGAAGAACGTCCTGGACAATGTCGCGATCGGGCTGCGCTACCGCAAGGTCGATCGCGACGAAGCCCGGCAGCGTGCTCGCCAGTGGATCGACCGGGTCGGCCTGACCGGCTTCGAGGACCGCTACCCCCACCAGCTCTCAGGCGGCATGCGCAAGCGCGTCGCGATGGCCCAGACGTTGATCACCGAGCCATCCCTGCTGCTGCTGGACGAACCCTTCGGCGCGCTGGACGTGCAGACCCGCGAGCTCATGCAGGACGAGCTGCTGCGTCTGTGGTCCGGCACCGGAGCGGCCGTCGTCTTCGTCACCCACGACCTCACCGAGGCCATCAGCCTCGCCGACCGCGTGTTCGTCATGACCGCCGGTCCGGCCACCATCAGAGATGTCGTGACCATCGACCTGCCGCGCCCGCGAAAGGTCGAGGAGATTCGTCTGACCCCTGCCTTCACCACCCTCTACCGGCGCGTCTGGGACAGCCTGCGCGAAGAAGTAGAGATCACCCGTGCCCGAGGAGCCGTCCGTGTTGCCTGAGACCAGCGCCGCCACCCTGACCACCACCGCTACCGGCGCGACGCCGACACCGACGCAGACAAACCCTCGCCGAGCGGGTTTCCTCGGCGCACTGCTCCACGGTCGCGGCGGCCGCTCGTCGCTGTTCGTCAACGTCGTACGGGCCGCCCTGGTGTTCCTCTGGCTCGGTTCCTGGGAGCTCACTGCCCGGACGATCATCGACCCCTTCTTCTACTCGATGCCCAGCCAGATCTGGGCCAAGCTGGTGACCTGGTTCACCGTAGGCACGTCCCAGGGCACCATCTGGGTCAACATCTCCATCACACTCCAGGAGGCCGTCCTCGGCTTCTTCATCGGCAGCCTGGCCGGCATAGTCCTCGGGATCCTGCTGGGGCGAAGCCCATTCTTCGCGGACGTGCTCGCACCGTTCATCAAGGGCGCCAACGCGATTCCCCGGATCGTGCTGGCCTCGCTCTTCGTGATCTGGTTCGGCCTCGGCATGTCCTCCAAGGTCGCGACCGCGGTCGTGCTGGTCTTCTTCGCCGTCTTCTTCAACGCCTTCCAGGGGGCCCGCGAGGTCGACAAGGTTCTGGTCGACAATGCGCGCATCCTCGGCGCAAGTCGCTGGGACCTGATGCGCACCATCATCCTGCCCAGCGCAACCTCCTGGATTCTCGCCAGCCTGCACGTGGCCTTCGGCTTCGCCCTGATCGGCGCCATCGTCGGCGAGTTCACCGGCGCAGACAAGGGTCTGGGCCTGCTGATCAACCACTCCCAGGGCAACTTCGACGCTGCCGGCATCTACGCCGGAATGGTCATCACCACCGTCATCGCACTGGTCGCCGAGTACCTCCTCACCAAGGTCGAGCTGCGACTGACTGCCTGGCGCCCACCAACCACCACCTCCACCGCCGCGGGGTTGTGAGCCCCCCGGCAGCCGCCACTTCCCCGCCCCCGGTCCGTCCTCCGAGTCCCGACACACGTCTCACCCCCCGATCCACTCCCCCAGTGAAATGAGCCCCGTCATGCGTCGTACGAAAACTGTCCTCGTCCTTGCCCTGGTCCCCATAGCCGCCCTCACGATGTCGGGGTGCCGTGGCTCTGCAGCCGCCTCACCCGCGAAGGGCGCCAACCCCCAGGTGCAGATCATGGTCGGCGGCATTGACAAGGTGATCTACCTGCCCGCCAAGCTGACCGAGCAGCTCGGCTACTTCAAGGACGAGGGCGTGGACGTGAAGA
>JBDTOA010000150.1:0-5023 GCA_039933475.1 Dermatophilaceae bacterium | reverse complement strand
ATCGAGGTGGGCGTGGACGTGGCCAACGCCACCGTCATGGTCATCATGGACGCCGACCGTTTCGGTATCTCCCAGCTCCACCAGCTCAGGGGTCGGGTCGGCCGGGGGACGTCGCCTGGTCTGTGTCTGCTGGTGACCGAGACCGAGTCCGAAGCGGTGATGGGGCGACTGACCAGCGTTGCGGCCACCAACGACGGGTTCTCCCTTGCCCGGCTCGACCTCGAGCAGCGCAAGGAGGGCGACGTTCTCGGAGCCCGTCAAAGTGGTGGCAGGTCACAGCTGCGGCTGCTGCGGCTCCTGCGCGACGAGGACCTCATCCTGGCGGCGCGCGAGGACGCCTTCGCCATCGTCAACAACGATCCTGGCCTGGAGCATCACCTCGTTCTCCGCGGCGTCATCGCCTCCGCCCTGGACGAAGAGCAAGCGGCCTACCTCGAGCGAGGATGAGGCGAAGGTGACCCGCATCATCTCCGGTCGCGCGGGCGGCCGCCGGATAAGCACACCGCCGGGCAGCGGCACCCGGCCCACCAGCGACCGGGCCCGCGAGGCGCTGTTCTCGCGGCTTGAGCACCTGGAAGCGGTGAACCGCGCACATGTGCTTGATCTGTATGCCGGTTCGGGGGCTCTCGGGCTGGAAGCCGCCAGCAGGGGAGCGGCGAACGTTCTTCTGGTCGAGTCCGATCGTGCTGCCGTCGCCGTGCTTCACCGGAACATCGCCGAGCTGGGTCTGCCCGGCGTGACCGTCCGGGCGGATACCGTCGAGCGGGCGCTGCTCTCTGGACCTGACTCGGACGAAGCCCGCATCGACCTGGTCCTTGCCGACCCGCCATACGACGTCGCCGAGGAGTCGATCGCTGAGGTGCTCCTGCTCCTGGTGACCCACGCGTGGCTCAGTGATGAGGCGCTCGTCGTGGTCGAGAGATCGGCTCGCTCGCCCGAGCCTCGCTGGCCGAATGGTCTCGTGGGCTCGGGGGAGCGTCGCTACGGCGACACCAAGATGTGGTTCGCCGACTTCGCCGGACCCCGCGGGGTTGCGTGAGACGCAACCTATGGGCGGACTCGCTGCTAGGTTCGGCTTCGTGACGAACCAGCAGCGCCGGTGCGTGTGTCCGGGGTCCTACGATCCGGTGACGATGGGTCACGTCGACGTGATCTCCCGGGCGGCGGCCTTGTACGACCAGGTGGTCGTCGCCGTCATGCACAACCCGGCCAAGGGGGGCACCTTCGATGTCGACGAGCGCATCAAGCTGCTCCATGCGGCGCTGGTAGCCGTGCCCAACGTGCGCGTCGAGGCCTTTGCGGGGCGGCTGCTCGTCGACGTCTGCCATGACGTGGGCGCCCAGGCGATCGTCAAGGGGCTGCGTGGTGACACCGACTTCGCGTATGAGCTCCCCATGGCCCAGATGAACCGCCATTTGTCGGGCGTCGAGACGGTGTTCCTGCCCGGCGACCCACGGTTCGGCCACGTCTCGAGCTCGCTCATCAAGGAGGTCGCCGCCTTCGGCGGCGATATCACCGGGCTTGTGCCCGAAGAGGTGCGCGAGGCTCTGCTTGCGCGGCTCGTGACCCCGGAAGGAAGCTGAGCATCCTTGGACGTCCACGACCAGCTCAACGAGATTACCGCGACGGTCCGCGCCGCCAAGGCCATGCCCATGTCGGCGTCGTGCCTGGTCAACAGGGGCGAGCTGCTCGAAGCCCTCGAGCAGCTTCGTGACGCCCTGCCCGTCAGCCTCGACCATGCGGACGCCCTGCTGTCCGACCGCGATGCGGTCCTCACATCGGGTCGCGACGAGGCCGAACGGCTTCTCGTGGCTGCCCGCGCCGAACGGGAGCACATGCTCGATGCCACTGAGGTCGTGGTGGCGGCCGGCGAGCGTGCGCGGGACGTCGTGACGGCAGCGCAGGCTGAGGCGACCAGGCTGCTGGCCGATGCCGACGACTACGTCGACCGCAAGCTCGGCGAGTTCGAGGTGGTGCTCGGCCAGCTCGGATCGCAGGTGAACAACGGGCGGGAGCGACTGGCCACCCGTCGCGCTGCGGATCTGGCCACCCCGGGCGATCCCCACCCGGTGGCAGCAGCAGAGGCCGCATTTGGGCGAACGCCGTCCCCTCCGGTAATCTGACACGTCGGCCTACGTCGTATGTGGCGTGGGCCGGGCCGTGTCACACGGAATCGACGACAGACCGCCATCATCGGAAGCCATGAACCGCCTGAACCCACGCCTGCCCCTGGTGTTCGACACCCGGGAGCTGGACCGACGTCCGGGGTCCATGCTCGAGATGACGCGGACCGTCCCGGCTCCGGACGACCTCGGTGACATCGACGTTATCGCCATACCGCCGGGACAGCCCATCGAGCTGGACCTTCGGCTGGAGTCAGTTGTCGAGGGTGTCCTCGTGACCGGTTGGGCACAGTCCACTGCGACCGGCGCCTGCGTGCGGTGCCTGGACCCGATCACCCGCCAGGTGGGTGCTCGATTCCAGGAGCTGTTCGTCTATGCCGATCGTGCGGCCCACCACCATGAGGTGGGGGACCAGGACGAGGACGACGAGGTCTACGAGCTGGCGGGCGACCTGTTCGACTTCGAGCCCGTGCTCCGGGATGCCATGGTTCCGGCCATGCCATTCCAACCGGTATGCAGCAAGGACTGCCCGGGCCTGTGCTCCGAGTGTGGAGTGCACCTGGCAGAGGACCCGACGCACCATCATGACCAGATCGACCCACGATGGGCGACGTTGCAGAACATCGCGACGCCTCCCGGCAAACTAGAGAAAAGGAACTGACGTGGCTGTCCCGAAGCGCAAGACTTCGCGATCAAACACCCGTTCGCGACGTGCGAACTGGAAGGCGACGGCGACCACGCTGACCTCGTGCCCGCAGTGCTCTGCCCCCAAGCAGCCGCACATCGCGTGCCCCTCGTGCGGCACCTACGCCGGACGCCACTATGGCGTTGCGGAGCGCAGCGAGCACCAGGGCTGACCCTGAGGGTGAGTCATTCTGGGTCCCTGCAAAGGGACAGAGAAGGGGACAGCACCTCGCAGCGACCCGTCGACCGTCTGGCCGCCCACCTGAAACAGGTGGTCGACGAGATGATCGACGAGCCGCTGCTGAGCCGTGCGCTGATGCACCGGTCCTATGCCTATGAGAACGGCGGCCTGCCGAACAACGAGCGCCTGGAGTTCCTTGGGGACTCGGTGCTCGGGCTGGTGGTGACCGACAGCCTGTATGCCGTGCACCCGGACCTGGCCGAAGGCCAGCTGGCCAAGCTTCGAGCGGCCGTTGTCAACATGCATGCGCTGGCCGAGGTGGCCCGCACCCTGAACCTGGGCGACTACATCTTCCTGGGGCACGGCGAGGAGAGCACCGGGGGACGCGACAAGGCATCGATCCTGGCCGACACCATGGAGGCCGTCATCGGAGCGGTCTACCTCTCCGCCGGCCTGGCGGCCGCCACGACCTTCGTCCACCATCTCCTTGACCCGCTGATGAAGTCCACCGCAGGCCTCGGTGCCGGGCTGGACTGGAAGACGAGCCTGCAGGAGCTCACCGCGTCTGGTTCGCTGGGGGTGCCTGAGTACCGCGTCACCGAGGAAGGCCCCGACCACGAGAAGACCTTCCACGCGCAGTCCGTGGTCGGTTCCGAGGTTCTCGGATCAGGGTCCGGGCACAGCAAGAAGGAAGCCGAGCAGAAGGCGGCAGCCATCGCGTGGACCGAGCTGAACCGAAGGGCCAACGCGGTTCTCTCGAGCGCCGTTGAGCCTGCCCGACCGGACGCCGACGACCCTCCTCTGGATGCCTGAGCTACCCGAGGTCGAGGTCGTCCGTCGCGGGCTGCAGGACCACGTCGTCGGTCGCCGCATCGAGCAGGCGCTCTTCATCGGTGCACGAGTTGCGCGTCGCCATCAGCCCGGGCCGGTCGACCTCGCAGATCGCCTGCGCGGCAACGTGGTTCAAGCGGCCAGACGCCGGGGCAAGTACCTCTGGCTGGTGCTCGAGGCACCCGATGGTCATGGACAGGGCCTCATCGTCCACCTCGGGATGAGCGGCCAGCTCCTGGTCGAAGAGGCCGACGCACCTGGGGAGACCCACCTCCACGCGACCTTCGACTTCGCCGATGACGGGCCCCAGCTGCGCTTCGTCGACCAACGCACCTTCGGGGGCATGGCCCTCTCGGATCTTGGCCCTGATGGCATTCCCGCGAGCATCACCCACATCGCTCCGGACCCTCTGGAACCGGCGTTCGACCAGAGCGCCGTCGTGGCACGGCTGAAGCTGCGGCATACCGCGGTCAAGCGGTCGTTGCTGGACCAACAGCTGGTCTCGGGCATCGGCAACATCTACGCGGACGAGGCCTTGTGGCGCGCCCAGCTCCACGGCGAGCGCGACGCCGCGTCGCTCACCAAACCGGCGCTGGGACGGTTGATCCAGCATGCCAGCGACGTCATGCTCGAGGCGTTGGCCAGGGGCGGCACCAGCTTCGACTCGCTGTACGTCAACGTCAACGGTGCCAGCGGCTACTTCGACCGGTCGCTGAACGCCTACGGACGCGAAGGACGGCCGTGCCCGCGCTGTGGCACACCCATCCGGCGCGAGGCGTTCATGAACCGCTCGTCGTACTCCTGTCCTCGATGCCAGCCGCGGCCCAGAGGCGCCGTTATCGTTCTGGGGTGAGCAACAACAACCTGACACCATTGCGGTTGCCCGACTCGCCTGATGGCTGGGGTGGCTGGCTGAGCGAACGCTGCGGAGGCCAGCTGGCGACGGCACGCGCGCGGGCTGCCGCCATCAAGGACGGGCCTCCCACGGACGCCACAGCCCTGCTGAGGACCTGGAACGAGGTGTCGATGGCGCTGAACAACGCCATGTCCTCCGCATCGCTGGTCAGCCAGGTCCACCCGCAGGAGGCGCTCCGTTCGCAGGCCGAGGCCGCGGAGCAGGAGGGCAACCAGCTCTCGACCGACCTGGGCCTGGATCGCGACCTCTTCGAGATCTTTGCCGCAGCCGACCCCACAGGTCTGGACG
>JBDTOA010000149.1:0-5028 GCA_039933475.1 Dermatophilaceae bacterium | reverse complement strand
TGCTGCTCGGGCACATCTCCAGCGGGATCCGCCGGTCGCGCACGTATGACGCGAGTCCGCCCAGGACGACCTCGGACGGGTCCGCTCCGGCCGCGTAGGCGACGTCTGCGGCGTACGGCCTGGCCGCAACCCGGACATCGTCGACGATACGGACGCCGTGACCGAGGCGGTCGGCGCCGCACCACTGGATCGCCTCCCAGATGCTGGGGAGCCCGAAGGCCTCGCCCGCGTGGATGGTGAAGTGCGCATTCTCGCGACGGAGGTACTCGAACGCGTCCAGGTGCCGGGTCGGCGGGAAGCCGGCCTCAGCCCCCGCGATGTCGAAACCGGAGACTCCCTCATCGCGGTAGCGCACCACCAGCCGCGCGATCTCGGTCCCCTTGGCGGCTTGGCGCATCGCGGTCAGCAGGGCGGTCACCCGGATCCGCTGACCCGAGGCCGCGGCGATCCGCTCACCATCGCGGAAACCGGCGTTCACCGCCTCGACCACGTCCTCGAGGGAGAGCCCGGCTTCCAGGTGCTGCTCGGGGGCGTAGCGCACCTCGGCGTAGACCACGCCATCGGCGGCCAGGTCCTGCACGCACTCGCTGGCGACGCGATGAAGCCCGTCCAGGGTCTGCATGACGGCCAGCGTCTGGGCAAACGTCTCGAGGTAGCGCTCGAGGGACCCAGAGTCCGCGCTGCCCCTGAACCAGGCGCCCAGCGCGTCCGGCTCCTGCACCGGAAGCCCTTGGTAGCCAACAGCTTCGGCCAGCTCGATGATCGTCTGCGGGCGGAGCCCGCCGTCGAGGTGATCGTGCAGCAGCGCCTTTGGGACGCGGCGGAGCATGTCGTCGGTGAGCAATCAGTCCTCGCGGTTGACGGCGTTGGGAGAGAAGGCCGGGAGGCAGACGGCGACGTACTCGGCGCCGTCGGGTCCGCAGGAGTATCGGACGCGCTCGCCCGCCTGCGTCACGATCGACTGCCCCGCCAGGACGGTCGTGGGCCCACCCTCGTGGTCGACGGTCACCGAGCCCCGAAGGACCAGCGTGATCTCGTCGAACTCCGGTGTCTGGAAAGGCTCTGTCCAGCTGGAGGGGGCGACCATGTGGGCGACAGAGACGGCCAGGGTTCCGGTGCTGATCAGGCCGACGTGCTCGTTGATGATCTTGCCGCCGGGAACCGGGATGTTCGCAGGTGTGCTGATGAGTCTTGGCATTCGCCCACCCTAGCGGCAGGCTCAGCGGTGCTTCCGGCCACGAGACGTTCAGCTGATCCGGTCGATCACCAGGGGTAGGAGATCAGGTCGGGAGCCTTCTGGCGCAATGAAGTACGCACCGTCCAGCGCCTCGAGGGCCCTCTCGAACCGCTCGGGGGTGTCGGTGTGAAGGGTCATCAGCGGGTCTCCGGCCCGCAGGACCGCGCCGGGCTTGGCGTGCAGCTCGATGCCGGCGCCGGGCTGCACCTTGTCCTCCTTGCGCGCGCGGCCCGCACCCAGCCGCCAAGCCGCGATCCCGACCTTGAGGGCGTCGAGCTGGGTCAGTACACCGGTTCCGGGAGCCAGGATCTGGTGGGTCTCGCGGGCAACAGGCAACGGCGCAGAGGGGTCGCCGCCCTGGGCGGCGACCATGGCACGCCATACATCCATGGCGCGTCCATCCCTGAGCGCGTCTGCGGGGTCCTGCTCACCTCGGCCCGCGGCGGCCAGCATCTCGCGGGCAAGGACCAGGGTCAGCTCGACGACGTCCGGCGGGCCACCGCCGGCAAGGACCTCGACCGACTCGCGAACCTCGAGTGCGTTGCCCGCCGTCAGACCCAGAGGGGTCTGCATGTTGGTCAGCAGGGCCACGGTGTTGACCCCCGCGTCCTTGCCCAGCTCGACCATCGTGCGCGCCAGCTCTCGGGCCGCGTCGAGGTCTTTCATGAAGGCGCCTGAGCCCACCTTGACGTCGAGCACCAGCGCGCGGGTGCCCTCGGCGATCTTCTTGCTCATGATGGAGCTCGCGATCAGGGGGATCGCCTCGACGGTGCCGGTGACGTCTCGCAGGGCGTAGAGCAACTTGTCGGCCGGCGCCAACCGGTCCCCGGCCGCACAGATCACCGCACCGACATCCTCGAGCTGGCGCATCATCTCGTCCTCGGAAAGGGACGCACGCCAGCCCGGGATCGACTCGAGCTTGTCCAGGGTGCCGCCGGTGTGTCCCAGCCCCCGACCCGAAAGCTGAGGAACCGCAACCCCGCACGCCGCCACCAGGGGCGCCAGAGGCAGGGTGATCTTGTCGCCGACTCCCCCGGTGGAGTGCTTGTCCGCCGTCGGCCGTGACAAGGACGAGTAGTCCATCCGCTCGCCGGAAGCGATCATGGCTGCGGTCCAGCTGGAGATCTCGCGACGGTTCATGCCGTTGAGCAGGATCGCCATGGCCAGTGCCGACATCTGCTCCTCGGCCACGGCCCCGCGCGTGTACGCGTCGATCACCCACGTGATCTGGGCGTCGCTCAGCTCCTGCTTGTCGCGCTTGGTGATGATCACGTCAACGGCGTCAAAAGAGTCGGTCACACCAACATCCTCTCGTATGCGGTATGCCGGGTGCCCGGCTTCCTCCGACCTCCTGGGTCAGGGTCGAGTCCCGTCGAAGGCTTCGAGATCGGCGCCACCGAAGGCATCCGGCAGAACCTCGGCCATGGTCCGCATGCCCGCGGGCGTCATGATCTGACAACCAGGCCCGCCGTTCTCCCACAGCAGCTGACGGCATCGCCCGCAGGGCATCAGCGGATCGCCACTGCCGTTCACGCAGGAGACAGCGACCAGTCGGCCACCGCCGCTCATGTGCAGGGCGGAGACCAGACCGCACTCGGCGCACAGCGTCACACCGTAGGCAGCGTTCTCGACGTTGCAGCCCGTCACGATGCGCCCGTCGTCGACCAGCCCGGCCACACCAACAGGAAACTTGCTGTACGGGGCGTACGCCAGTCGCATCGCCTCAGTTGCCTTGGCGTGCAACAGATCCCAGTCGACCGATGTCTCCCCGCCCACTAGTGGTCCTCACCCCTGCGATAGATCGCGCCGTCGGCCTTTGGCATCCGAAGGCTCTGTGACGACACGATCAGAACGGCCAAGGTCACGATGTACGGCGTCGTGATCGTGACCTCGTTCGGCAAGGAGCCCAGGCCGACGTAGCCCAGGGCGAAGGCGACAGCGGCACCGATGAGTATCGCGCCCCCCACCCGACGTCCCTTGCGCAGCCACCAGAGACCAACGCCGAACAGCACTATGGCCGCACAGAGGAATAGAGCCAGCACCGCCAGCGAGTCCTGAGAGCGGAGGCGGACCGCGTCGGCATATCCGAACAGCAGGGCACCGGAGGCCAGGCCGCCTGGGCGCCAGTTGCCAAAGATCATTGCGGCCAGTCCGATGAAGCCTCGGCCGCCGGTCTGACCTTCCTTGTAGATACCGCTGAACAGCACGAGCATGAGACCGCCAAGACCCGCCAGGGCGCCACTGATGATCACCGCGATGAACTTGGCGCGGATTACGTTGACGCCCAGCGACTCTGCCGCCCAGGGGTTCTCCCCGGCCGACCGCAGGCGAAGGCCGAAGGCGGTGCGCCAGAGGACAAAGGCAACCAGCGGGAACATCAGGACTGCCAGAATCTCAAATGGGCTGACCCCCACCATGAGGCCTCGCAGCATTCCGGCGATATCGCTCAGGACGACGATATGCGTGTTTTCGAGCTTGCCGAGCAGGTCGGGCCCGCCGGCCAGGACAGGCACGTTGAACGTCGGTATGTCGCCCTTGATCGGGGGCGACTGCGTGGGGCCACCGCCGGCAACCCCCTTGTACCCGATCTCCGAAAGGAACCGGACGGCGCCCACCGCCAGCAGGTTGATGGCAACGCCACTGATGATGTGGTCGACCCCGAATGTGACTGTGGCGATCGCATGCAGCAGTCCACCGATGGCGCCACCTACCAGGGCGCCGGCCAGCGCACCCCAGGGGCCCCATTGATATCCCGCGAAACCAGCGAACCACGTGCCGAGGATCATCATGCCCTCGAGGCCGATGTTGACCACGCCTGCGCGTTCACTGACGAGCCCGCCGAGCCCGGCCAGTCCGACCGGTAGCGCCAGCGCGAACAGCGCCGTAGCGGTGCCACTGTTCGTCAGCACCTGCTGGCCGGATATGGCCCGGGTGGCCGCCAGGGCGACCATGCCCAGGAAGACGACGATCAGGACGAGCTGCCTCCGCGAGATGCGCGCCAACAGTCCGCTGGGCCGCTGCTGGCTGGGCGTCACCAATGAGCTCATGGGGTCACCTCCGAGGTCGCCAGCTGGTTTGGCCCGGTCACGACGACTCCTCCGGCTCGGCGTTCGTCCGCGCGTTCGACAATTCGTCGGGCGACCTCGTTGACGATGACAACCGAGAGCACGATCACTCCCTGCGTGATGACGACGACAGACGGCGGGATGTCCACGCGCTGCAGGGACGGGCCGGCCCGGTCAAGGAAAGCGAACAGTATCGCTGCGAACGCGATCCCGATGGGCGAGTTGCGCCCCAGGAGGGCGACGGCGATCCCGGAGAAGCCCAGACCTGCGACGAAGTTGATGCTGAAGGCGTGGTCCTCACCCAGCACCTGCGGCATACCGACCAAGCCTGCGAGCGCACCGGAGATGAGCATGGCCTGCATCGTCATCCGTCCGGCGGGCACACCACTTGCCTCTGCCGCTGTCGCGTTCTTTCCAGAGGCCCGCAGGTCGAAGCCAAACCTCGTTCTGGCCATCACAAACGCCACCACGATTCCGACAATGATCGCGACGACGATGAAGCCACCCACCTCGCGACTCGGGGCGCCGATCCCGAGCCAGCCGAACGGGTCGGCGAAGCCGGGGAACCACGCCGACTCGGGCAGTCGCCGGGTTGCCCCGTTCGCGTTCTTGCCCAATGCGGGGTCACGGAGGGGCTCACGGAGCAGGTAGGCGATCAAGCCGACCGCGACGCTGTTGAGCATGATCGTGGTGATCACCTCGTTGATCCCGCGTTTGACCTTCAGG
>JBDTOA010000148.1:0-5029 GCA_039933475.1 Dermatophilaceae bacterium | reverse complement strand
GAGACCGTGCATGAACGACGACCTGAATCTCGTCCGCGACCCGTCACTCGCCTCGAGATTCACCCATGCGATGGGGCCCGGTGCCTGGGGGCCGCTCGCCCAGGCGGCAACCGCCACGGTCTTGCCCATGCCGGCCGGCGCACTCACCAGGGTCAGTGGTCCGGCCACACCTAGCTCGAGCCGTTCCCTGAGGCGTGCCCGTTCGACCAGGTCGTCGGTGTGAGGCGGTATCTCGAAGCTCTCAACCGTGAGACCGGCCTCGACGACTGCATCAGTCCAGTCCCTCTGGTACGCCTTGAGGTTCACAGCACGGCCCTTCGCGTCACCTGGCGGGCCCTTCAGCCGCTGCCCACCGACGAAGAGCCATTCCCTCACGTTTTCACTAGTCAACACCAAGGCATCGAACCTGAACAGGACCACAAAATGGGCTATTCCGTGAGGACTTCGAGGAAGGGCGCGGCCAACCGGCAATCACCCTCGAAGGATGAGTCCGGCCCCGGGCATTGGGTGTCTGCTGGTTGACGAGCCTCTAGAGCCCATAGGAGGTCCATGCGGTCATGGCCGGACTGGTTGTCCTCATTCTCGTGATCTGTGTCCTGTTGCTGGCTGAGATGGCGCGGCTTCTGCTGGTGCGCCGACGTCTTGTCAGGCGGACCGACGTATTCCGGTGCAAGGTGCGGGTCACGCGCGGAAGCGTTCCCCATTTTTCGCATCGCTGGCCGCTTCGCGCCGGTCGGGCAGAGTGGAAGCATGACGTTCTGCTCCTTCATCACGGCTTGGGCCTTGGTACGGCCCACCCGGTCGCGGTGAGATTCGCAGAGGACGCGATTGAGCCCGTCCAGCCGGTTTCGCCGCTCAGGATGGGTTCCGGAGCGGTAATGCTGCGGCTGCGGCTCGACGATGACGCCGTGATCGCGGTGGCGTCGTCGCCCCGTGCGTGGGAGATGCTCGCCGGACCCTTCATTGCCATCGCGGCCCAGGGTCTGTCTCCGACATCCCCGAGCGGCGGCCCTGACCGGCCCTGGGGATGAGCTGTGGTCGCGTCCTTCTCGTCCGCATGGGATGACGCGACCGGCCTGGGGGCGGGCCACTGTGGGTATGTCCGAAGGAGCTGTCCGAATCACTGTCCGAAGATTTGATGCGGGCCGACCGTACGCGCCTGTGAGGGACGGCCGATGGGGACTTGCAGGAAAGGTGAGTGAAAGCAATGGCCGACGATCTCGATCAGATGGGCCCGATTGACTACCTTGTGGTGGAGTTTCCGGGCAACCGGATGAACGGAAAGATGTTTCCGCGGTTGCTGGAGCTGGTCGACGCGGGGCTCGTGCGCATCCTCGATCTCGCTTTCATCCGCAAGGAGGCCGACGGGTCGGTGGCCGGTCTCAAGCTGAGCGACATCGACGGCGACGGCGAGCTCGACCTGTCCGTCTTCGAAGGAGCTTCGTCGGGACTCCTTGGCGAGGACGACCTCCGTGAGAGCGGCGGTGCTCTCGAGCCTGACAGCTCGGCTGCGATCCTGGTCTACGAGAACGTCTGGGCGGCTCCGCTGGCGCGGGAGGTCCGTCGCTCGGGTGGCCAGCTTGTCGCCAGCGGGCGGATTCCGGTTCAGGCAGTCCTTGCGGCACTGGATGCCGCCGACGCAAACCGCTGAGCGAAGCCAGCCATCAAAGCTGCTGCCACACCTTCGACTGCAGCGGCGAACCACACAGAGAGGGACAGTCATGCCAGGTCTCATGCGCGGTATCGCGAGAACCGCAGTAGTTGCTGGTACCGCCACCGCGGTGTCGGGTCGGGTGGCGCGCCGTCAGCAGGGGCGATGGGCGGCGAAGGAGCAAGCGGCGGCACCACCGGATCAGTCGCAGCCTGTTTATGCGCCGGCCGCGCAAGAACCGCAGGCGCAGGGCATGGACATGGACACGGACATGGACACCAAGCTGGCCCAGCTCAAAGATCTCGGCGCGCTGAAGGAGCAAGGCGTTCTCACCGACGCTGAGTTCGCGGTGCAGAAGGACAAGATCCTGCACCCCAGCTGAGGCTGCGCTCATTGCCGTTCGCGGTGCCCGACACGCCCTCGAACAAGGCGTCGGGACACCGGATTATGCCGCTGCACAGTGGTCCGCTGCGCGGGTAGTCAACCACCACTACGAAAGGTCTAGGCCATGGCACGTGGAAGGGCAGCTTCGCTGAGGTCACCGGATAGCCGAGTGAGCTCGCCGGATACCGGGGTGAATGCCGGTCTGCTCGTTGCTTCGGCCCTGGCACCCGGCACGTTCGCGTCCTCGTTGTCCCAGCGAAGCGCAGTCGACCAGGGAATCGTGACCGGTCTGGCCACCGGTCTGCACTACTTGTTGACGGTAGTGACACAAGACACCCTGCAGGCCGCTTCGGCGGAAGCGATCCGTTCGCGAAGCCGGGGGCGGATACACGACGCCACAGCGCGGCAGCAAACAGTGACCCTGGTCGCCGACCTTGCGGCCATCCCGCTCGGGCTGGCTCTGCAACGGGTGCTTCCCGCCAGACCGGGCGAAGCGATGGCACGAGGGGCGGCTCGTCAAACCGGATGGCGACTGGCGGTAACGGGTTTGGGCGGTACGTTGCTGACCCTCTCCAAGGCCGGCGCCCACCAGCTCGACCGACGACTCGGCGCGAACGGGCGGATCGCCAAGTTCCCGGTCGCTGTGCCGGTGGGCCTGGCGATCGCCTACGCAGTTGACCGCCGGCGCAAGGACCAGACCCAGCAGGAAGAGGACGTCAGCTCGACGCAGCCAGACGAAGTCACCCCTGGCAGCCTGCAGTCTCTGGCCGTCGCCGGCGGTGTGGTCGGTGCGCTGGCTGGGATCGGCTACGGCGAGCACGCGGCGTCCTCAGCTCTTGGCAGATGGCTGGCGTCCGTGCTACCCGGCGGCCCTCAGCTCTGGAAGCTGGCCGGCCATGGCGCATCCCTGGGGCTGCTAGGCACCGCCGGCGTCACCATCTACGGGCGAGCCATGGTCAAGATCGAAACAGGTGCCTCAGCCCAGGACGCGATTGTCGAGTCGGACGAGTCAACCCGGTGGACAACGGAATACGTCAGCGGTGGTCCCGCGAGCCTCGTGCCCTGGGAGACGCTGGGACGCGAAGGTCGGCGCCACGCGCTCTCGCCCGTGCGGCCCCAGACGATCGACGACAGACCCGAGGGAATGCCTGACCTTTCGATCGAGACGGTGATGCGCGAGTCCGCGAAAGCCACGCCCGTCCAGGTCTACGTGGGCCTCGACAGCGCGCCAAGCATCCGGGAGCGGGTAGATCTGGCCCTGGCCGAGATGGACCGAACCGGTGCCTTTGACCGCTCGCTGATCATGTTGGTGTCCCCAACGGGGTCCGGCTACGTCAACTACGTCGCGGTCGCAGCAGCCCAGTACCTGACTCGCGGCGACGTGGCCACCGTGACGATGCAGTACTCGAAGCGACCGTCGCCCCTGTCGCTGACCAAGGTCAAGGATGCCCGAGAGCAGAACAGGCTGTTGTGGCTGAGAATCGTCGAGCGGCTGCACGACCATCCGGAGTCGCAACGGCCGCGGGTCGTGGTGTTCGGGGAAAGTCTGGGAGCGCACACCAGCCAGGACGTCTTCCTGCACTGGGGAACGCTGGGGCCGCAGGCGCTGGGGATCGACCGCGCGCTGTGGATCGGCACGCCGTACGGCAGCGAGTGGATGCACGAGATCACCGGGCCGCAGCGGCTCGACGTCGACCGGGACGTGGTCGCGGTGGTCAACGACTTCGCCCAGCTCGAGGAGCTCGGTGCCGAGCGTCGAGCTCGGTTGCGGTACGTGCTGGTCAGCCACGACAACGACGGTGTCACGAAGTTTGGCCCGGACCTGCTGACGACCGAACCAGCCTGGCTGGGCCCGAACCGCCCGCTGCCGGAGGTGGTGCCGGCCGGCAGCCCGCGCGGCATTCCCCCGGCCATGCGCTGGCGACCGATCACCACCTTCTTCCAGAGTCTTGTGGACATGAAGAACGCCCAGATCCCAGGGGCCTACAAGGCGTGGGCCCATGACTACCGCCCTGACCTGGCGCGGTTCATCAGCGAGGTCTTCGACCTGCCGGCGAGCCCTGAGCAGCTGTCGGACATCGAGGCTGCGCTGGCTGCCCGGGAGGCCGTCCGTGAGCAGCTCTTCGAGCCGTCGGCCAAAGACGACACGCACGATGGGCGAGGCAGCGGTGACTGAGCCGGTCTCGACCAAGCCCTCCGACAGGGCGTGAGCACGACTAGGTCTCGGGTGCAGCTGAGTCGGTTGTGTCAGCCGCCCACACGTGAGCCGCCGCCAGGACACCGAGCCCGTTGGTGGCCCAGTGAAGGCCGATCGGCGCGGCCAGGCTTCCGCTGCGCCGCCGGAGCTCGGCGAAGACGATGCCCGCAAGGGCGGTGAACGCAGCCGTCGCCAGCACGGTCACTGCGACCCGCCGGGACCCGGGCGTCTGTCCCTGCACCGAGGTGTTGGTCCGCGCCAGGTCGAGGGCGGGCAACACGTGCCACAGCCCGAAGATGCAGGCTGAGACCAGGGTGGCCAGGCTGACTCCGAGGTCGCGGGAGAGCAGCCCCCACAGCACGCCGCGGAACGCTACCTCCTCGAAGAGGACTGTGCCGACCGGGATGGCAACCAAGGCGAGATACAGGGCAGTGCGCAGTCCGATGCGATAGCGGGTGTCGCGAAACACCTTACGGGTGAACGGGATAGCCATGCCGACGGCATACACGACCGCGACCGCGACGGCGGCAACGACGCCTGTGACCACGCCGCTCAGCAGGGTCTGCCGACCGAGCCCCAGCTGCTCCCAGGTCAGCCCGGCTGCTCTCCCCACCAGCAGCAGCAGAAGAGCCGCCAGAGGGCCGGTAAGCAGGTGACTACGACTGGGGCCCAGATGCACCCACGCGTTGTTCGCCACAAGCACAAGCAGGACCACCACGAGCGCCACTGGGGTGGTCATCGCGCCTGCCGCCCCAAGATCGACCCGCAGCCCCTCTTCTGGCGGTTGTTCATCACGG